>NZ_WVTE01000043.1:0-67322 GCF_009939605.1 Rhodococcus sp. YH1
AGTACACCCGCCGGGATGGGGTAGTCCTCGAGTTCGGTGAACTCCATGGCATCTCAGGAACGCAGATGCCGCTTGATGCGTGCCAGCATCGCGCTCATTCCCCGAGGCCCCGACCACCCGCGGATTCGCATCGATCCTGCATCAGGGGCTCGACGGTCTCAGCGCCGAGCAGATCCTCGAGGTGCCCGACGACTTCTACTCGGCCCTCGGGCTGGCCGACGCGGTCAGCCCGCTGCGCCTGCGGGGAATGAGCGCGATGCTGGCACGCATCAAGCGGCATCTGCGTTCCTGAGATGCCATGGAGTTCACCGAACTCGAGGACTACCCCATCCCGGCGGGTGTACTGACCGAATGGCTGCCGTGCGTCGCAGCGGATGCCTGGAGCACCGATCCGCGACCGGTGTCGTACGTGCACGAGGCACATCTGCGGCGCACCGCGGGCAGCCGGTACGGCGACGTCCCGGACGCGTGGCTGGGCACCGCCTTCGAGGTCGCGGGACGCCTCGAGGAGGAGCCGTTCCGGCGCGCCCTGGAGCGGTGGATCGACCGGCACGAACCGCTGCGCAGCCAGGTCGTCCTGAGCGGTGACGGCGCCGTCGGCTCCGGCGGCGTGACCCGGCGGACCGCGCCGCCGGGCGCGGTGTCGGTCCGATTCGTCCGGCACCTGCCGTCCGCCCCGGACGACATCCGCGAGCACCTCGAGCAACTGCTGGCCGACTGCACCGAGCCGCACACGTGGCCGGCGTATGTCTTCGCCACCCTCGAGCCCGAGGACGGGGACGCGTCCGCGGCGTCGTTCACGGTGTTCTTCGCCGCCGACCACGCCGTCGCCGACGCCTACTCGGTCGTGCTGGTCGCCCACGAGATCACGGCCCTGTACGAGCAGGAGCGGTCCGGCCGGCCGGCCGGACTGTTCCCCGTGGGCAGCTACATCGACTTCGGTGCCGCGGAGCGGGCGGACGCCGCCGATCTGGCCGGCGAGCACGAGGCCGTGCGGATCTGGCGGGAGGCCCTGACCGCCGGCGGCGGCGCGATGCCCGAGTTCCCGTTGCCCCTCGGCCCCCGGCCGGCCGGTGCGGTGCCGCAGCGCCGTCTGTCGATGCGGATGCTCGACGACGACCGGGCCAACCGCTTCGCCGCCCGCTGCCGGGAGGCCGGGCACGGCTTCTTCGCCGGCACGCTCGCGTGCCTCGCCCGCGCCACGGTCGAGCTCGCCGGGGTCGACCGGTTCCGGACGATCGCGCCGTCCCACACCCGCAGCGGTCCGATGTGGGCCGGGGCCCTCGGCTGGTTCGTGGGGCTGCGCCCGGTCGACATCGATGCGGCCGGGGCCACGGACTTCGCGACGCTCACGGCGCGCGCGGGCGCCGAGCTGCGCCGCACGCGGGCGAGCGCCCGGGTGCCGTTCGACCTGGTCGGCGAACTGCTCGAGGTACCCATGCGACCGCGATTCCTGGTGTCCTACATGGACGTTCGCTTCGTCCCCATGGCCGCGCAGTGGCCGCAGTGGAACGCCCGGACGCTGCGCAGCCGCAGCTACACGCACGACGTGTTCCTGTGGTTCAACCGCAGCCCGAAGGGAGTGAACCTGGCGGGCCGGTTTCCCGACACGCCGACCGCCGCGGCCAACGTGCCGTCGTTCGTCGAGCGGGTCCGGGAATTGATGCACGAGGCGAGCGAGGGCCGCGAGTGGGACACGCCGGAACTCGGGAACGAGGGCGCTTCCGCTACCGGCCGGTAATGTTGCCGGGTTCCGGGCGACCCGTAGGGTGTAGGGGCTATCCGGTTACATCGTCTATCGGATTGGCGCCTACACTCCCAGAGACGGCAATAACCTAACGATCGATCAACAGGAGGCTCCGTGCCCAGTCATGCCAGCGCGCACATCACGAAGGTGCTCGTCGCCAACCGCGGCGAGATCGCTGTGCGGGTCATCCGAGCCGCCAAGGATGCCGGTTACGGGAGCGTGGCCGTCTACGCAGAACCCGACGCCGACGCCCAGTTCGTGAAGCTCGCCGACGAGGCATTCGCGCTCGGTGGCCAGACCTCCGCCGAGTCCTACCTGGTGTTCGACAAGATCCTCGACGCCGCCCGCAAGTCCGGTGCCGACGCGATCCACCCCGGCTACGGCTTCCTGTCCGAGAACGCCGACTTCGCGCAGGCCGTGATCGACGCCGGTCTGATCTGGATCGGCCCCTCCCCGCAGGCCATCCGCGACCTCGGCGACAAGGTCACCGCGCGGCACATCGCCGAGCGCGCCAAGGCACCCATGGCCGCCGGCACCAAGGATCCCGTCAAGAACGCCGACGAGGTCGTCGAGTTCGCGAAGCAGTACGGCGTGCCGGTCGCGATCAAGGCGGCCTTCGGTGGTGGCGGCCGCGGCATGAAGGTCGCGCACACCATCGAGGAAATCCCCGAGCTGTTCGAGTCCGCGACCCGCGAGGCCATCGCCGCCTTCGGCCGGGGCGAGTGCTTCGTCGAGCAGTACCTCGACAAGGCGCGCCACGTGGAGGCGCAGGTCATCGCCGACCAGCACGGCAACGTCATCGTCGCCGGCACCCGCGACTGCTCGCTGCAGCGCCGCTTCCAGAAGCTCGTCGAGGAGGCCCCCGCGCCGTTCCTGACCGACGAGCAGCGCCGCCGCATCCACGAGTCCGCCAAGGCCATCTGCCGCGAGGCCGGCTACTACGGCGCCGGCACGGTCGAGTACCTGGTCCAGGGCGACACGGTGTCCTTCCTCGAGGTCAACACCCGCCTGCAGGTCGAGCACCCGGTCACCGAGGAGACCGCCGGCATCGACCTGGTGCGCCAGCAGTTCCGCATCGCCAACGGCGAGAAGCTCGAGCTCACCGAGGACCCGGCCCCGCGCGGGCATGCGTTCGAGTTCCGCATCAACGGTGAGGACGCCGGCCGCGGCTTCCTGCCGGCCCCCGGTCCGATCAGCGTGTACCGCGAGCCCTCGGGCCCGGGCGTGCGCGTCGACTCCGGTGTGGTGCAGGGCGACGTCATCGGCGGCCAGTTCGACTCGATGCTCGCCAAGCTGATCGTCACGGGCGAGACCCGCACCCAGGCCCTCGAGCGTGCTCGCCGCGCCCTCGCCGAGTTCGAGGTCGACGGCCTGGCCACCGTGATCCCGTTCCACCGGCACATCGTCGAGCACCCCGCCTTCGTCGGGGACGGCGAGAAGTTCGACGTCTACACCAAGTGGATCGAGACCGAGTGGGAGAACACCGTCGAGCCGTACACCGGCGGTGGGGTCGCCCCCGAGGACGAGGACGAGGCGCTGCCGCGGCAGAACGTCGTCGTCGAGGTCGGCGGCCGCCGCGTCGAGGTGTCGCTGCCCGGCCAGTTCACCCTCGGCGCCGGCGGCGGTGCCGCCGGCGGGGCGCTCCGCAAGAAGCCGAAGCCGCGCAAGCGGGGCGGCGCCCACGGCGGCAAGGCCTCCGGTGACGCGGTGACCGCGCCGATGCAGGGCACCGTCGTCAAGGTCGCGGTCTCCGAGGGTCAGGAGGTCGCCGAGGGTGACCTGATCGTGGTGCTCGAGGCCATGAAGATGGAGAACCCGGTCAACGCGCACAAGGCCGGCGTCGTCACCGGCCTGTCGGTCGAGCCCGGCGCCGCCATCACCCAGGGCACGGTGCTCGCCGAGCTCAAGTAGCAGTTCCGCCTGCGACGGCGCGCCCCGCGAATCCTCGGATTCACGGGGCGCGCCGTCGTTCGTTCCGGGACTAGGGTGGTGATATGGCCGATTCACCGGAGGTCCGTATCGGCACGGCCGAGCGCGAACAGGCCCAGCGCCTGCTCGGCGAGCACTTCGGTGCCGGTCGCCTCACCCTCACCGAGTTCGAGGACCGCAGCGGCCGCATCGCCGCCGCCGTCACCCGCCGCGATCTCGCGGTCCTGTTCATCGACCTGCCCACCGTCACCGGCCGGGCCGACGGGCACCGGCGCGGGTGGTGGCTTCTGGTCCCGGTGGTGGTCCTCGGACTGGTCGCGTTCTACCAACTCCTGGAACCGAACGTGTGGATCATGACGGGCGCGACGGTCGCCGCCACCGTCGCCGTCCTTGCCGCCCGCGCCCGCGGCGGACGACCGCGCACGGCCGAGCCGGCCTTTCTCCGCGACGTCCCGCCGCTCCCCGCCCCCGCCGCCCGGGACCCGCACTTCCGGGACCCACAGCCATCCGCGACGCGCGACGTCCCGGACCTGGTGTGGCTGCTGACGATGAGCATGTTCGCCGTCGCGCCGGCGCTGGTGCTGCGGCACCCCATCGCGCTGCTGATCTCCGCCGTCGCGCTGATCCTGATCATCTCCCGGGCATTCCGGACCGGGACCGGCGGGACCGGTCGCTGACGACCCATTAGTGTGGACCCATGGCCGACTCTCCCGAGGTCCGCATCGGCACCGTCGAACGCGAACAGGCACTGAACCTGCTCGGTGAGCACTTCGGTGCGGGCAGGCTCACCCTCGTCGAGTTCGACGAGCGCAGCGCGAAGGCGGCCGCCGCCACCACCCGCGCCGAACTCGACGCCCTGTTCACCGACCTTCCCCCGGCGACCCCGAACACGCCTGCGCCGGTGGACGACACCGCGAAGGCCGAGCAGCGGGAGAGGTGGCGCACCGCCGCCATGGGGCTGATCCCCCTCGTCGCCCTCCTGCTGTTCTTCGTCTCCGGCAGCTGGTTGTGGTTCCTGCTGATCCCGGCCGCGGGCATCCTGTACTCCGCGACCAAGGGCACGAAGGGCGGCTGCTGAGTGGACCCCGTCGAGATCAACGCCGGCAACTGGTACCTGCTCGCCGAACGCCCCGACGAGTGGGCCGCCGGCACGGGCTACCACTGGTCGGTGCGGGAGGCGACGACCGCCGATGTCGAAGCCACCGTGGAACTCCGGCCCGACGGGACACTGACCGGGTCGGCCGAACCCGGTTGCGAGGATGCGCTGGCCGCCGCGTTGGCCGCCGTGCGCCGGTTCGCCGAAAGCGCCTGGAACATGGCGGTCACCGAATCTGCATGACCGCCCGATTCGTCCCGGTGGCGCTCACGCTCGTGGTCGTCACCGTGCTGCTCATGCTGCCGGGCGATACGACTCCGTCGGCGTTCCCGCACGCCGACAAGATCACGCACGCACTGATGTTCGCGGTGCTCGCCTACGCGTCCCGCTTCGCCCGGATCCCGCCCGCCGCGACCGTCGCGTGGCTCGCGGTGTACGGGGTGGTCACGGAGGTCCTGCAGGCGACCGTCGCGGTCCGGCGGTCGGGGTCGGTGTGGGACTGGTGCGCGGATCTGCTCGGCGTGGCGATCGGTGTCACGGTGTTCGAGGCCGTACGCCGACGGAGTCGCTCGGAACCGTAGGGCCCGGCGCCTGCGCCGTCCGCTCCCCCGGCCCTCATTCCAGGAGTCGTTGCCGTAGCAGCGCCCGAGCGGAGTCCGTGAGCCCCAGGGCGTCGCTCAGGTAGCGGTCGAACGACCCGAACGCCTCCTCCGCCGCCGCGAGCGCCGTCGCGAGGTACTCGGCGCGGACACCGAGGACGGATTCGAGGTCCCCGCGGGGCACCCCCTTCGCCGTGAGCGCTTCGAGGACCGGGGCGAACACCGGCAGCAGCCGCTCGTTGGTGAGCAGGTAGTCCTCGAAGACGGTGTCCTCGTCCACGCCCAGCGCGAGCAGCAGGACGGCCGACGCCCACCCCGTGCGGTCCTTGCCGGTGGTGCAGTGCACGAGCACCGGGTCGGCGTCGCCGGTCAGCAGGGTCTGCAACAACGTCCGGTATGCGGCGCGGGCGCTCGGCAGCAGGACGAAGTCACGGTAACTGCCCCGCAGGTATTCGGCGCCGCGCCCGTCCCCGAGGACCTCGCGGGCGAACGCGGCGTCGGTCAGAAGCTCCTTCATGTGCGCGGCGATCGAACCGTGCTCGCGGTCGGCGAGCACGTCGAGGGCGAGGGTACGCACACCCTCCGGGAGCCGGTCCGGCGCCGCCTGCCGCTCCGGTTCGGTCCGCAGGTCCACGACAGTCGCCAGGCCGAGCCCGGACAGCACCCGCGCATCGGCGTCGGTCACCCGGCTCAGGTCGGTGGACCGGAAGACGATGCCCCGGCGCACCGACGCACCGTCGCGCGTGGCGTATCCACCGACATCGCGCAGGTTCGGTATCGAGGTCGCTTCGGGACCGGGCATCGGCCCTCGGGAGGTGGGGGTACCGGGACGACCGGCGGAGTCCGACATGCGCCCACCCTAACCGGGTCGGTTCACCCGTCCGGATCGGTGCACCCGGTCCGATCCGCCGGAGCGACGCCGGGCGCACGCGGAGATCCGGGCGATCGACGCGAGTGCCGGATTCGCCGGCAGCCGAGTGTCACAGGACCCACCCACTACCGCGTGAGGGCGCGGATGACGTCCTTGATGCTCGCGTCGTCGGGCAACACGAGCGGCAGCAGGTTCGTGAGGGCATTCACGATGATGGTGAACCGCATTGCCGTCTCCTTCGGTTCTTGCGGCGCTCTCGCTACCGCTACCGCTTCCGTGCGGCCCGGCGGGTTCCGGACCCACCACAACTGTGCGGTTCGGCCCCCGTCGCTGCATCCGTGGTGACACCGGAATGCGGGACCGTGGTGACACCCGCACGCGGTCCGTGCCAGCACGGTGGTGCCGGCGACGGCGCGGGAGGAGACTGAGACGGTCCGGGAGGAGACCGAGACGGTCCGGGAGGAGGCCGGCCGTGCGGCACCGAGTCATCCAGCTGCTCGTCGTGGTCACCGCGGTGCTGGTCGCGGCGATCGCCGCGGCGGTGGACTGGTCGCCGGCGGCGCTGCGGGATCCGGCCCGCACGCTGCTCCTCGGGCCGCGCGAGTCCTTCGCTGCCGCCGAGGGCCCGTTCCTGCCGGTGTTCGGCCCGACCGAACTCGGGTTGTTCCTCGGCGCCGGTGTGGCGTTCGTCGTGGCCGGCGCGATCGCGTGGAACACCCGCCCGCACGACCTGACCGGTCCCCTCGTCCTCATCGCCGGCCTGCTGTGGTTCCTCGGTGGTCTGCGACGCTCCGGCGAACCCGTGGCCTTCACCGTCGGCGTGGCGGCGACGAACCTGTACCTGCCCGTCCTGCTCCAGGCCCTCGTGGGGTTCCCGACCGGCCGGCTGCACCGACGGTGGCAGCGTCTGTTCGTGGGCGCCGCGTGGCTTCTCGCCACGATCGGCATCGTGGCCGAGTGGCTGTTCTTCGATCCGCGGACCGCACCCGCGGCGTCCCCGTCGACGTCGACGAATCTGCTTCTCCTGCGCGATGATCCGTCCCTCGCACGGATCGTGCAGCTCGTCGTCGGGTTCTGCGCCTTCCTGATCGTGGTGACACTCGTGGTGGTGGTGGTCGCGCGCTGGCGGTCGGGGTCGCCGGCGTACCGGTCCGGGTTCGCTCCCCTCGGCGTCGCGTACGGCCTCTCGGCGGTAATCACGCTCGCCGTGCTCTCCAGCGCGGTGAGTCTTCCGTGGTCGCCGCCGACCTGGGTGCTCAACCTGCGCTACCCGACCACGGCGCTGTTTCCGCTGGCGGTGGCGGTCGGTCTCGTCCGGTACCGGCTGGCGCGTGCTGCGGTCAGCGACGCGATGGTGGAGATCGGTTCCGCCCCCATCGGTGTCGGATTCGTGGACGCGCTGCGGCGGGCCGTGCACGACCCGAGCCTGGTGCTGTGGACCTATGCGCCGGAGCGCGCGGCCTACGTCGATCCGGACGGGTCGGTCCACGCTCTTCCCCGCCGTTCCGATTCTCGCGCGGCGACCATCCTCGAACGCGGCGGCACTCCCGTGGGGGCCTTGGTGTACGACCCGTCCCTCGAGACCCAACCCGAGCTGCTCGCCGCGGTCCACAGCGCCACCGCGCTGGCTCTCGAGCACGAACGGTTGCAGGCGGACCTGCAGCTCCGGCTCGACGAGGTACGGCGCTCCCGCGAACGGATCGTCGCGGCCGGCGACATCCAGCGGCGACGCCTCGAGCGCGACCTGCACGACGGTGCGCAGCAACGGCTCGTCGCCGCGTCGCTGTTGTTGCGCCGCGCCCAGCGCGCCGGGGAGGAGGCCGATCTGCGCCGGCTGCTCGCGGACGGTGCCGCCGAACTCGACACCGCCCTGACGGAACTGCGGGAGCTCGCCCGGGGTGTCTACCCGGCGGTGCTCACCGAGCGCGGGCTCGCGGCTGCGCTGCGCTCGCTGGCCGAGCGGGCACCCGTGCCCGTCGGCATCGACGACGGCCTCCCCGGCCGGCCCTCGCCTCCCGTCGAGCTCGCCGCGTACCTCATCGGGGCGGAGGCCGTCACCAATGCCGGAAAGCACTCCGGGGCCACTGCCGTCCGCATCTGCCTGCACCGGGCGGGTGATGCGCTGCGCGTGACGATCCGTGACGACGGATGCGGTGGCGCGCGGCCGACGCCCGGCGGGGGGCTGGACGGGCTGCGGGATCGGACCGAGGCTCTCGGCGGCGACCTCGTGCTCGACAGTCCCGAGGGCCGCGGCACGACCGTCGACGTCACGCTCCCGTTCCACCTCGACGTCGAGTCCTGACCGGGTCCGACTCTGCCGGACGGTTCCCGGCCCGGCGGATCAGTGCCGTGCCACCTCTCCCAGCACGCGGTCCAGCGCGTCGAGCGCCTCGTCCAACTCGGCGGTGGTGACCGTCAGCGGCGGCCGGAACCGGATGCCGCGCTGCCCGGTTCCGATCATCAGCACGTGCTCGTCGACCCGCAGGCGGGTGAGCACGGCGTCGCGGACGGTGGGCGTGGGCAGGGTGAACGCGCACATCAGGCCGCGTCCGCGCGGCTCGCCGACCAGCCGGTGGCGGCCGGCGAGCTGGTTCAGCCCGGACAGCAGATGCGCCCCGGTCATGCGCGCCCGGTCGACGAGCCGGTCCCGCTCGATCACCTCCAGAATGCGCCGGGCGCGGACCATGTCGGTCAGGCTGCCACCCCAGGTGGAGTTGAGCCGCGACGAGACCATGAAGACGTTGTCGGGGATCTCGTCGATCCGGCCGCCGGCCATGATGCCGCAGACCTGGGTCTTCTTACCGAAGGCGACGATGTCGGGTGCGACGCCGAACTGCTGGTACGCCCAGGTGGTTCCCGTCAGCCCGACGCCGGTCTGCACCTCGTCGAAGATCAGCAGCGCATCGTGCCGGCGGCACAGTTCCGCCATGGCCTGGAAGAACTGCGGCCGGAAGTGATGGTCGCCGCCCTCGCCCTGGATGGGTTCGGCGATGAAACACGCGATGTCGTGCGGATTCTCGGCGAACGCCCGGCGCGCCTGCTGCAGCGCATGCGCCTCCGCGGCCTCGACGTCGCGGTCGTCGGCGAGGTAGGGCGCGTCGATGCGCGGCCAGCGGAACTTGGGGTACCGGGCCGTCTTGATCGGGTCCGTGTTGGTGAGGGACATCGTGTAGCCGGTGCGACCGTGGAATGCCTCGGTCAGGTGGAGAACGCTGCCCCCGAGGTCGGAGCCGAGTCCGCGCGCCTCGTTGAGCCGGCTCTTCCAGTCGAAGGCCGCCTTGAGTGCGTTCTCCACCGCGAGCCCGCCGCCGTCGACGAAGAACAGGTGCGGCAGGGCCGGGTCGCCGAGCACCCGCGCGAAGGTGTCGACGAACCGGGCCATCGCCACCGTGTAGATGTCGGAGTTGCTGGGCTTGTTCGCGGCGGCCGCGGCGAGTTCGGCGGCGAACGCCGGGTCGTCGACGATGTCGGGCGGGTTCATCCCGAGCGCGGAGGATGCGAAGAACCCGAACATGTCGAGGTAGGTCGTGCCGTCCCGTTGATCGACGAGCCGCACGCCCCGCGATCGGTCGAGGTCGAGGACGAGGTCGAACCCGTCCACCAGCAGATGTTCGCGCAGAACGGCGTGTACCCGGCTCGGGGGCAGCTCGCGGGCACCGTCCGGGTGTCGGAATGCAGTGCTCATGCCCAGAGAGTACGTCAAAGTTCCGCCAAGATCGGCGCGATAAAGGAAGATCACCCCTTCCTTCGACTATCGTTCGTAAAATGTTTGGAGGATGACGGTGCTGCGGGTGGCCACATTCGCCGTCGCGCGGATCTCCTGGAGCAGTTGTTCGAGCGCCCGAGGCGAGGCGACGCGCACGAGCAGGATGTAGCTCTCGTCCCCCGCCACGGAGTGGCAGGATTCGATGGCGTCGATGTGCCGCAACCGCGCCGGCGCGTCATCGGGTTGGGACGGGTCGAGAGGGGTGATCGCGACGAACGCCGACAGCATCAACCCGAGCGCTTCGGGATCGACCTTCGCCGCGTATCCGCGGATCACCTGCCGGGCTTCGAGGCGGCGAACCCGGGACTGCACCGCGGAGATCGACAATCCGGCCTTCTCGGCGAGAGTGGCCAGCGTCGCCCGGCCGTCCACCACCAGTTCGCGCATGAGCAGCCGGTCGATCTCGTCCAGGGACTCCTTCGAGTTTTCCGCCATCAGCGCAGGCTAATCGAACCGGAAAGGACATCGACGATGAATCCGACTGGCAATCTGCACGATCGCGCCGCGGCCGCGCTGCGTCGCTGCGGGGCGAGCGCCCCCGCCCTCGACGGCGCCCACACGGTCACCAGCCCGATCGACGGCTCGGAGCTCGCGCGGTTGCACCCCGCCCGCGGCGCGGACGTCGACGCCACGGTCGCCGCGGCGAGCGCGGCCTTCGGGCACTGGCGGCAGGTCCCGGCGCCGATGCGGGGACGGCTGGTCCGCAGGCTCGGGGACCTGCTCGGCGAGCACAAGTCCGATCTCGCCGAGCTCGTCACGCTCGAGGCCGGGAAGATCCCCTCCGAAGCGCTCGGCGAGGTGCAGGAGATGATCGACATCTGCGAGTTCGCGGTCGGCCTCTCGCGCCAGCTCTACGGCCGCACGATGCCCTCCGAGCGACCCGGCCACCGGCTGATGGAGACGTGGCATCCGCTGGGGGTGGTCGCGGTGATCTCTGCGTTCAACTTCCCCGTCGCCGTGTGGTCCTGGAACACCGCGATCGCGCTCGTGTGCGGCGATCCGGTGGTGTGGAAGCCCTCCGAGAAGACCCCGCTCACGGCGCTGGCCTGCCACGCGCTGCTCGAGCGGGCCGCGGGCGACGTGGGCGCCCCCGCCGGCCTGCACCACGTCCTGGTCGGCGACGCTGCCGTCGGCGAGGCGCTGGTCGACGATCCGCGCGTCGCGCTGGTCAGCGCGACGGGCTCGATCCGGATGGGCCGCATCGTCGCGCCCCGGGTGGCGGCGCGGTTCGGGCGCTGCCTGCTCGAACTCGGCGGCAACAACGGCGCGATCGTCGGCCCCTCCGCCGACCTCGACCTCGCCGTGCGGGCCGTGGTGTTCGCCGCGGCCGGCACCGCCGGGCAGCGCTGCACCACCCTGCGACGGCTGATCGCCCACCGCTCCGTCGTCGACGAGCTGACCGAGCGGATCGCCAAGGCCTACTCGGGGCTGCGGGTGGGCGATCCGTTCGACGACGGGGTGCTCGTCGGACCGCTGATCGACGGCCGTGCCCACGCCGCGATGCGGACCGCGCTCGAGCGCGCCGAACTCGACGGCGGCATTCTCGTCACGGGCGGCGACGCGGTCGAGGTCCCCGGTGACGGGGTGTACGTCCGGCCCGCGGTCGTGCGGATGCCGGCGCAGACGGACGTGGTGCGGGAGGAGACGTTCGCCCCGATCCTCTACGTGCTGACCTACGACGGCTTCGACGAGGCGATCGCCCTGCACAACGGGGTACCCCAAGGACTTTCGTCGTCGATCTTCACCACCGACCAGCGCGAGGCCGAGCGCTTCCTCGCCGCCTCGGACTGCGGCATCGCCAATGTCAACATCGGCACCTCCGGCGCGGAGATCGGGGGCGCGTTCGGCGGCGAGAAGGAGACCGGCGGCGGCCGCGAGTCGGGTTCGGACTCGTGGAAGGCGTACATGCGCCGCGCCACCAACACGATCAACTACTCCGACGATCTGCCGCTGGCGCAGGGTGTGGAGTTCGGTTGAGCGACAAGCTGGTTCCGTACCGACTGTGGGGGTGCCGACCGGACCGGTTCGACACCGAGATCGAGGGCGAGTTCGCGTGGACCGACCACATCGTGCGGACCCTCGGCGCGGCGTTCGAGCCGGCCGGCGCCGAGATCCGGAGGGAGGTGTCCCTGCTGCCGGAGACACACGGCGTCAGCGTGCGCGCGGACGGGCTGACGCTGGGCATCCTCGGCGACGGCGACGCGCTGCGCTACGGGCCGGTGCTCCGCCGTGTCGTCGCAGGCGGGTATCTGCCGACCGTGCCGGGCCGCATCTGGGCCGCCGATGCGGGCGCCTACAACGACGACCCGGCCCGCAGCAGCCGCGTCATCGCCCGCGTCTCGGTCAGCCTCGGCGCCCCGGCCCGACTGGTGCCCCGCAACGATCCTCCGGACGTGCCCTACACGCTGCTGCCCCCGGGCCGGACCCTCCAGGTCACCGGGGAGGAACGACACTTCGACCTGCTGCACCCCTACGCCGACCCGCCCGGCAAGTACGCCCTGCTCGTCACCCTCCACGAGGCGGACGGCGCGCTGGTGGAGGTGCGGGTGGACGACCGGGCGTGCGGATACCTCGGCCGGCGGTCCAGTGCGCGTCTGCTGCCGATCGTGACGCACCTGTCCGCGCGTGGACTCGGCACCGCCGCGCGGGCCGCGGTGAGCGGATCCCGGCTGGCGGCCGAGGTGACGGTGTCGGTGACGCCGGCCGACGAGATCGACGAGCGCGTCCTGGACGGACCGCCGGTGGTCGTGCCGCGGCTGGCGCCCGGCCCGGTCGCCGACCCGCCCGACCCGGTGCTGCCGATGCACCGGTACCACGGGTGGGGCGGGCAGATCGTCGTGCAGGGCGACCGGCTGTGGATCCTGCGGGAGGGCCCCGTGGCGCGGGCGTTGGGTCCGGTTCCGTTGACGCCCAAGCGGATCCGTCTGCGGGACGTGGTGGACGTGCAGTTCCGCCCGGCGCTGCCCCAGACCGACGGCATGCTCCGGATCGTGACGGGCAGCGGCCGGGACGGCGCGCCGGCGTCGGCGGATCCCGACACGGTGGTGTTCCACCATCCCGACCGGCAGCGATTCCAGGCGCTCGCCGAGTGGCTGCGGCACGTCGCAGCCGTGAACGCCGGACCGCCGTCGTGAGAGGCACCCCTCAGGGCCGCCGCAGCAGCTCGGCCTCCCCCGGTTCGACGACGATCGTGGCCGGTTCGGTCCGGCCGTAGTACCGCGTACGCAGGAGCCAGCTCCGCGCGTGGGACAGTTCCGAGCGCCACCCGGCCAGGTAGTACTTCCGGCCGAAGCGGGCCATGACGGTCGCCGGTGGCCCGCCCGGCCGCACGGTGGCCCGGCCGTGCAGCCGCAGGACGGGTCCCCGCTCGCCGTCGTCGAGCAGCACCACGACGTCGGGATTCGCGGCCGCGTTGCGCGCCGCCACGGTGCTGCGACCGGTGCCGAAGTACAACCGGCCGTCGACCTGCACGAACCACAGCGGGGCCAGGGCCGCCGCGCCCTTCGGGGAGCGGGTTGCCAGGCGCGCGACGAGGGCACGGTCGAGGAAGTCGCGCACGACGGCGTCGTCGGCCTTCACGCGTCCCGCTCCTCGTGCAGGGTCGCGTAGTCCCACGCGGTGGCCCGCCGGGGCGTGAACACGAACCAGGCGAGGTCCTCGCGACCGTCGGGGGCGGGGGCATCCGCTGCGGCGAGGCGTCCGCGCCAGTTCACCGCCCGCAGCTCGAACCAGAATTCGCCGTCGTCGAGCAGGACGGTGACCCGGTCGAGACCGGCCGACGGCGGCACCGACTCCCGCGGCACACCGACCCACAACTCGCCGTCGCGTCGCCGGACCCGCGCGGGCAGCGCAGTGACCGCACCGGCGTCGTCGAACGCGACCGCCGCCCGACCGTGCTCGAGCAGCCTGCCGGCAAGCGGTTCCGGTTCGACGCGCTGGGTGATCCGCCCCATGCCGACAGACGATACCGCCGGATCATCCGCGGCGGCCGGGATCGCGCGGGGCCGGCCGGATCCGGATCGGTTCGGGCACCGTGACGGTCTCGTTGCCGGGCAACGGCTCCCCGCGGCGCCGCCCGACGTCGGCGACCGTGTCGACGTCCGCGAGCGGCTGCGCCCCCTGCCGCGCGACGGTCTCGTCGTAGAGCTCGAACCACGGGAATCCGCGCCCGGTGTAGTCGGCGGCGGCCAGGGGCCGGGTCGGTGGGGCCTCCCCGGTGACCGTGCGCCACTGCTCGCTGTTCACCAGGTGCACGTCGACGACCGAGCGGTGGTCGAGGTCCCACGCATCGTGCGGTTCGACCGGGGTGGCGACGCCCTGCTCGACGGACCCGCCGGCACCGAGCCCCATGGCCGCGGCCGGCGCGAAGGAGTGCATCGGACGCCGGGCGTCGAACTCGGCACGTTCCTCCCATCGTCGCGCCCGCATGGGGTACGCCGCGATGCGGATCCCGCCCTGCGCCGGCCCGGACCGCAGCTGCTCCTCGACGCCGTAGCCGGAACCGAGCGGCATCGCGACGAACTGGCGCACCCGCCCCTGCGCCACGACGAAGCCGTCGAGCCACGGTTGCGCCGGCACCTCGAGGTAGTCCTCGCGTTCGAAGTCCGGCACCGTCGACCAGGTTTCGCCGGTGAGCGCGTCGACGTCCCCGGCGGCGACCTTCACCAGGAACGGGTACCGGGACTCGAACCCGAGCCAGCACGCCTCCGACTGCCACATCGGCATCACCAGTCCGCCGCGGGACCGCCACGAGTCCGGTATCCGGGCGTCGTCGAGTCCGGCGACGGTCCGCAGCGGGAACCGTCCCAGGCCGGGCGGCAACGGGTAGGTGTTGCCGTCGTCCGGCACCCGCAGGGTGCGGTGGAACGAGACGGCCATGCGGGCGGCGGCGTGCACCTCGGGGAACTCGAACACCAGGCGGTCCTTCTTGAGAGCGAGCGCCACGTCGTCCCTCCCGTCCGCATGCTCCGGTGCCGTTCACGTGCGGGTGAGGGTACGCCGACCGGACGGGCCGGTCGAGCAGTTGCGCCGAGCGCCTCTCGGCTCACGTGACCCGGGCCACAGCTGTGGTAGACCAAGGGGCATGTTTCCTGGGAACTTCGTCGCCACGACCCCCGACAAGCCCGCCATCGTGCGGCCCGCCACCGGGGAGTCGCTCACCTACCGGCAGCTCGACGGGAGCTCCGTCCGCCTCGCGAAATACCTGCGCGCCGCCGGACTCGAGCCGGGCGACCACATCGCGCTGATCTCGGACAACGACCTGCGGGTGATGGAGGTCTACTGGGCGGCGCTGCGTTCCGGCCTGTACGTCACGGTGGTCAACTGGCACCTCACCCCCGCCGAGGCCGCCTACGTGGTCAACGACTGCGGCGCGAAGGTGCTCCTCGCCTCGGCGGGCGCGGCGACCGCGATCGACACCCGTTCCGGGGCCTACCCGAACGTGATCCGCCGGCTCGTGTACGGCGGTGCACTGCCCGGCTTCGACGACTACGCCCACGCGCTCGCGGCATTCGACGCCTCGCCGCTGGAGTCGCAGCCGCGTGGTCAGGACATGCTCTACTCCTCGGGCACCACCGGCCGGCCCAAGGGCATCAAGCCGAAGCTGCCCGAGGGACAGGTCCAGGACGTCCCGGACCCCTACACGGCGGTGTTCGCCCCGATGTACGGCTTCGATGCCGAGTCGGTGTACCTATGCCCGGCCCCGCTGTATCACGCTGCGCCGCTTCGCTTCTGCGGAGTAGTGCAGTCCGTCGGGGGCACGGTGGTCCTCATGGACCGGTTCGAGCCGGAGGAGGCGCTCGCCCTGATCGAGCGTTACCGCGTCACCCACAGCCAGTGGGTGCCGACGATGTTCGTGCGGATGCTCAAGCTCCCCGAGGAGGTGCGCGGCAAGTACGACATGTCGAGCTTGAAGGTCGCCATCCACGCGGCGGCGCCGTGCCCGCCGGAGATCAAGCGCGCCATGATCGAGTGGTGGGGCCCGATCGTGTACGAGTACTACGCCTCCACCGAGGGCGCGGGGGCCACGTTCATCGACTCGGAGCAGGCGCTTGCACACCCGGGATCCGTGGGTCGCGACGGCGTGATGGGCGTCGTCCACATCTGCGACGACAGCGGCGCCGAGCTGCCGGTCGGTGCCACCGGCACGGTGTGGTGGGAGCGCGACGAGCGGCCGTTCGAGTACCACAACGACCCGGAGAAGACCGAGGAGGCGACGCACCCCGATCATCCGACCTGGACCACCAGCGGCGACATCGGATACCTCGACGAGGAGCGCTACCTGTACCTCACCGACCGGGCCGCGTTCACGATCATCTCCGGCGGCGTGAACATCTACCCGCAGGAATCGGAGAACGTCCTCACCCTGCACCCCAAGGTGTACGACGTCGCGGTGATCGGGGTCCCCAACGAGGAGATGGGCGAGGAGGTCAAGGCCGTCGTCCAGCTCGCCGACGGCGTCGAGCCCGGACCCGAGGTCGAGCGCGAGCTCCTCGACTTCGTCCGCGAGCGCGTCTCCCACTTCAAGGCGCCGCGCAGCATCGACTTCTCCGACGACCTGCCGCGCACGCCCACCGGCAAGCTCGTCAAACACAAGCTGCGCGCCCGCTACCTCACCCCGGCAGGCTGACCGTGTCCGCCGATCTCGCCGAGCTCGCCGACCAGCTCCCGGCCGGCGCGCTGATCACCGATCCGGACCTGCTCGCCGGGTACCGGCAGGACTGGGCCCGCGATCCGGACGCGGCGGTGCCGCGCGCGGTCGTGCGGGCCACGCGCACGGCGGACGTGCAAGCCACACTGCGATGGGCGAGCGCCCGCCGGGTGCCCGTGGTGCCGCGCGGCGCGGGCACCAGCCTGTCCGGCGGGGCGGGCGGGGTGCCGGGCGGGATCGTGCTGAGCACCGAGCGGATGCGGGCGATCACCGTGGACCCGGTCACCCGCACGGCGGTCGTCCAGCCGGGACTGCTCAACGCCGAGGTCAAGCGGGCCGCGGCCGAGCACGGGCTGTGGTATCCGCCCGACCCGTCCTCGTTCGAGATGTGCACGATCGGCGGCAACGCGGCGACCAACGCCGGGGGGCTGTGCTGCGTGAAGTACGGCGTCACCACGGACTACGTCCTCGGCCTCGAGGTGGTGCTCGCCGACGGCACCGCGGTGCGGCTCGGCGGACCCCGCCTCAAGGACGTGGCGGGCCTGTCGCTGACCAAGCTGTTCGTCGGCAGCGAGGGCACCCTCGGCATCATCACCGAGGTGACCCTGCGGCTCCTCCCGCCGCAACCGCCGGCATCGACGATGGTCGCCACGTTCGGCTCGGTCCAGGCCGCGGCCGACGCGGTGCTGGCCGTGACGGCCACGTTGCGCCCGGCGATGCTCGAGTTCATGGACCGCGCCTCGATCAATGCGGTCGAGGACGCGCTGCACATGGGACTGGACCGCGACACCGAGGCGATGCTCATCGCCCGGTCCGACGCGCCCGGCACGGCCTCGGCGCAGGAGATCGCGACGATGGTGCGGGCGTGCGAGGACGCCGGTGCCGAGGAGGTGTTCTCGACCGACGACCCCGAGGAGGGCGAGGCGTTCGCGGCGGCGCGGCGGATGGCCATCCCGGCGGTCGAACGGACCGGCAGCCTGCTGCTCGAGGATGTCGGCGTGCCCCTGCCGGCCCTGCCGGCACTGGTCGGGGGTGTCGCCGAGATCGCCGACCGCAATGCGGTGACGGTGGCGGTGATCGCGCACGCCGGCGACGGCAACACCCATCCGCTGATCGTGTACGACCCCGCCGACGCCGACCAGACGGCCCGCGCGCACGTGGCCTTCGGGCAGATCATGGACCTGGCGATCGCGCTGGGCGGCACCATCACCGGGGAGCACGGGGTGGGCCGGCTGAAGAAGGCGTGGCTGCCGGATCAGGTGGGTCCCGACGTGATGGCCCTGACCCGGCGGATCAAGGCGGCGCTCGACCCGGAATCCATCCTCAATCCGGGCGTCATCCTCTGAAGCAAGATCGAGTACGGTGGCCGCGTGCGTGAGGACCGAATCCAGTGAACGCCCGTACGCCCTTGTCGCCGGCGGGCCTGCCGCTGCGCGACACCCGCTACCGGACGTTCGAGCAGTACCCGGAGTTCGCCGCGGCGACAGCCTGGCTGCGCGACTACGTGCGCGCCGCGGTGCCCAACCCGAGGATGAGTGAACGCGAGTACTGGTCGGTGGTGTGCCTGCCGCCGCACGACGGCTCCATCGAGGCGGAACCGCTGGTGAGCGTGCACGTCGGCGCGATCGAGGCCGCGGGGCTGTACGTGGAGGCCCCGGCGGCGCAGCCCCGCCGGATCGGCGGCCGGGTCACCGTGGCCGTCGACGACCTCGAGGCGGCCGCCGGAACGAGCGTGGACGTGCTCGCGGCGGCCCACTCGGACCTGCGGTTCCGCCCCGACGGGCCGGTCGTGTCGATCGGCTGGTCCGCCGGACCCGCCAGCCGCGCGCAGTTCGCCGCCGTACCGTGGGAGCCGGCCGCCGCCGCACTCGTCGGACGCGTGATGCGCAACGGCAAGTGCCGATGGTCGGCTCACCACTGCGCGCAGCTCGCTCGGTTCGCGCTGGCCGACTGACGTCCGGCCCCCGACCCGCCGGCCGGGGGCCACCGGCACGAGCGCGGCGTCCGGGAAACCTCCGGCGTGTCGTACCGGCGGTGCACCATGGAACGGTGACCGACGTCCTGACCCGTTTCTCCGAGCCCACCCGGCAGTGGTTCGCGGGCGCGTTCGAGGCCCCGACCGCCGCGCAGCTCGGGGCCTGGGAGTCGATCTCGTCCGGCGCGCACACCCTGGTGGTGGCCCCCACCGGGTCGGGTAAGACACTCTCGGCGTTCCTGTGGTCGCTCGACCGCCTCGCGGCCACCCCGACCGAGCACTCCGGCACCCGCGTGCTCTACGTCTCCCCGCTCAAGGCCCTCGCGGTGGACGTGGAACGGAACCTGCGCTCGCCGCTGGTCGGCATAACCCAGACCGCGCGGCGGCTCGGCCTCGAGCCGCCGGAGATCACCGTCGGCGTACGCTCGGGCGACACGTCGGCGGCGGACCGGCGCGCCCTGATCCGCACCCCGCCGGACATCCTCATCACCACCCCCGAGTCGCTGTTCCTCATGCTCACCTCCGCAGCGCGCGAGACGCTCGCCGGCGTGGAGACCGTCATCGTCGACGAGGTGCACGCCGTCGCCGGAACGAAACGCGGTGCGCACCTTGCTCTTTCTCTCGAACGGCTCGATCTGCTGCTCGGGCGGCCGGCGCAGCGGATCGGTCTGTCGGCGACGGTGCGCCCGCACGAGGAGGTGGGCCGGTTCCTCGCCGGGACCGCGCCGATCCGCATCGTCGCCCCGCCGTCCGCCAAGACGTGGGATCTCACGGTGCGGGTGCCCGTCGAGGACATGACCGAACTGGGCGTGCAGCCGGAACCCTCGGACGACGGGATGCCGGGGGTTCCGCAGGCCGGGTCGATCTGGCCGCACGTCGAGGAGCAGATCGTCGACCTCATCGTCGCGCACCGTTCCACCATCGTGTTCGCCAACTCCCGCCGCCTCGCCGAGCGGTTGACGGCCCGGCTCAACGAGATCCACGCCGAACGCGAGGGAGAGGCGGTGGACCGCCGGCCCCCGCCCCCGGCGCAGATCGGGGCGCCCACCGAGGTCGCGTTCGGCGCGCAGCCGCTGCTGGCGCGGGCGCACCACGGCTCGGTGAGCAAGGACCAGCGGGCGCTGATCGAGGACGACCTGAAGTCGGGGCGGCTGCGCTGCGTCGTCGCCACCTCGAGCCTCGAACTCGGCATCGACATGGGTGCGGTCGACCTCGTGATCCAGGTGTCGGCACCACCGTCGGTGGCGAGCGGACTGCAGCGCGTCGGGCGGGCGGGCCACCAGGTGGGCGAGGTCTCCCGCGGGGTGCTGTTCCCCAAGCACCGCACCGACCTGGTGCACTGCGCGGTCACGGTCGAACGGATGGTGGGCGGGCACATCGAGGCCCTGCAGGTGCCGGCCAACCCGCTGGACGTGCTCGCCCAGCAGACCGTCGCCGCGGTCGCCCTCGAGCCGCTCGACGTGGACGAGTGGTTCGACACGGTGCGGCGCAGCGGCTCCTTCGCGACGCTGCCCCGCTCGGCGTACGAGTCGACGCTGGACCTGCTGGCCGGGCGGTACCCGTCGGACGAGTTCGCCGAGCTGCGGCCCCGGGTGGTGTGGGATCGCACCGCCGGCACCCTCACCGGCCGGCCGGGCGCGCAGCGGCTGGCCGTCACCTCGGGCGGCACGATCCCCGACCGCGGCCTGTTCACCGTGTACATGGTCGGCGAGAAGGCCACCCGGGTCGGAGAACTCGACGAGGAGATGGTGTACGAGTCCCGGGTGGGCGACGTGTTCGCGCTCGGCGCGACGAGCTGGCGCATCGAGGAGATCACCTTCGACCGGGTGCTGGTCTCCCCCGCCTACGGGCAGCCCGGCAGGCTGCCGTTCTGGCACGGTGACGGAGTCGGCCGCCCGGCCGAACTCGGCGCCGCCCTGGGGGCGTTCGTGCGCGAACTGGGACACGCCGATCCGGAGGACGCCGCCGCCCGGTGCCGTCGCGGCGGCCTCGACGACAACGCGACCGCCAACCTGACACGGCTGCTCGAGGAGCAGCGCAACGCCACCGGCCGCCTGCCCACCGACCGGACCCTGGTGGTCGAGCGGTTCCGCGACGAACTCGGCGACTGGCGCCTCGTGCTGCACTCCCCGTACGGGATGCGCGTGCACGCGCCGTGGGCGCTCGCCGTGGGCGCACGGCTGCTCGACCGGTACGGCGTCGAGGCCGCGCCCACGGCCTCGGACGACGGCATCATCGTCCGGCTCCCCGACACCGAGGATGCCCCGCCCGGCGCGGAGGTGTTCGCCTTCGACACCGACGAGATCGAGGACCTGGTCACCGAGCAGGTGGGCGGCTCGGCGCTGTTCGCCTCCCGCTTCCGGGAGTGCGCGGCGCGGGCACTGCTGCTGCCGCGGCGCACGCCCGGCAAGCGGGCGCCGCTGTGGCAGCAGCGGCAGCGCTCGGCGCAGCTGCTCGACGTGGCCCGTCGCTACCCCACCTTCCCGATCCTGCTCGAGACGGTGCGGGAATGCCTGCAGGACGTCTACGACCTGCCCGCCCTGCGGGACCTGCTCGGCCGCGTGGCCCGGCGGCAGGTCCGCATCGTGGAGGTCGAGACGGCCACCGCGTCACCGTTCGCGACCTCACTGCTGTTCGACTACGTCGGCGCGTTCATGTACGAGGGCGACAGCCCCCTGGCAGAACGGCGTGCCGCGGCCCTGTCGCTGGACTCGACACTGCTCGCCGAACTGCTCGGGCGTGTGGAGCTGCGGGAACTGCTCGACGCCGACGTCATTGCCCGGGCCGAACTGGAGCTGCAGCACCTGGCCCCGGACCGCAAGGCCCGCGACGCCGAAGGTGTCGCGGACCTGCTCCGGCTGCTCGGCCCGCTGACCGAGACCGAGATCGCCGAGCGCACCACGGCCGATCCCGCCGCATGGCTCGACGAGCTGGATGTGCAGCGACGGGTGCTGAAGGTGTCCTTCGCCGGCCACGAGCGGTGGTCGGCCATCGAGGACGCCTCGCGTCTCCGGGACGCGCTCGGGGTGCCGTTGCCGATCGGCGTGCCGACGGCGTTCGTCGAGCCGGTGCCCGATCCGCTGGGCGACCTGATCGGCCGGTACGCCCGCACCCACGGCCCGTTCACCGCGGCGGAGGCGGCGGCCCGGTTCGGGCTCGGCACCGCGGTGGTGCAGGACGTGCTGCACCGGCTGGCCGCCGAGAAGCGGGTCAGCGCAGGTGAGTTCCGGCCCGGCACGACGGGCGCCGAGTGGTGCGACACCGAGGTGCTGCGGCGGCTGCGGCGACGGTCGCTCGCGGCGGCACGACACGAGGTGGAGCCGGTCGGCACCGCCACCCTCGGCCGGTTCCTGCCGGCGTGGCAGCACGTGGGCGGCGGCCTGCGCGGGGTGGACGGGGTGGCCGCGGTCGTCGAGCAACTGGCCGGGGTGCCGGTGCCGGCGAGCGCTCTCGAGCCGCTGATCCTCGCGCCGCGGGTGCGGGACTACTCCCCCGCGATGCTCGACGAACTCACCACGACGGGCGAGGTGCTGTGGGCGGGGTCGGGGCAGATCTCCGGCAAGGACGGCTGGGTGTCGCTGCACCTGACCGACACCGCCCCCCTGACCCTCGCGCCGGCGGCCGAGATCGAACAGACCGACGTCCACCGCGGCATCCTGGACACGCTCGCGGGCGGCGGGGCGTTCTTCTTCCGTCAGCTCACCGAGGCCCTCGGCACCACCGACACGGAAACCGCCTCGGCACTGTGGGATCTCGTGTGGGCCGGCCTCGTCTCGGGGGACACGCCGGCCGCGCTGCGCGCCCTCGTCGGCGACACCTCCCGCGCGACCCCCGCGCACCGCACGCCCCGACGCGCCCCGCGCGCCCGGATGTACCGCGGCCGTCCGGCGCTGCCGAGCCGGACCGGGCCACCGACGGTCGGTGGGCGGTGGTCGCTGCTGCCCGACCGGGAAACCGATCCGACGGTGCGCGCCCACGCCGCCGCGGACCTGCTGCTCGAGCGCTACGGTGTGGTCACCCGCGGCGCGGTCGTCGCCGAGGGCGTGCCGGGCGGCTTCGCTCTTATGTACAAGGTACTGAGCCGGTTCGAGGAGACGGGGCGGTGCCGCCGCGGCTACTTCGTCGACACGCTCGGCGGTGCGCAGTTCTCCACCCCGGAGGTCGTGGACCGGTTGCGGTCCTACGGCGAGTCGCTCGAGGGCCGCCACACCGGCACACCCGCGGTGACGCTGGCCGCGTGCGACCCGGCGAACCCGTACGGCGCGGCACTGCCTTGGCCGAAGTCGGCGGCGCCCGAGGACTCGCCGCGGCACCGCCCCGGCCGCAAGGCCGGGGGGCTGGTGGTGCTCGTCGACGGCGAGCTGGGTCTGTTCGTCGAACGCGGCGGCCGCACGGTACTGACGTTCACCGAGGACCCGGGGATACTCCGCGGTGCGTGCGCGTCACTGGCCGGGTCGGTCAAGGGCGGGGGCCTCGACACGCTCGTCGTCGAGAAGGTCGACGGCAGTTCCATTCACGGTCACCTGTTCGCGGAATTCCTCGCCGAGGCCGGCTTCTCGGCCACCCCCCGCGGTTTCCGGTTGAGGGCCTGATGCCCGAGGGCGACACCGTCTTCCAGGCGGCCACCCGGCTGCGCCGCGCCCTCGCGGGAAAGCCGTTGACGCGCTGCGACATCCGCGTGCCCCGGTACGCGACGGTCGATCTGACCGGCACCGTGGTCGACGAGGTGCTCGCCCGGGGCAAGCATCTTCTGATCCGCGTCGGTGCGCACACCCTCCACACCCACCTGAAGATGGAGGGGGTGTGGGACGTCCACGCGCCCGGGACCCGCTGGCGCCGTCAGGGATATCACGCCAGGATCGTGCTCGCGGTCGCGGACGCCGAGGCCGTGGGCTTCGACCTCGGGATCGTCGAGGTGCTGGACCGCGACCGCGAGGAGGAGGCCGTGGGACACCTGGGACCCGATCTGCTCGGCCCGGACTGGGACCCGGCAGCCGCCGCCGCGAACCTGATGCGCGATCCGGGCCGACCCGTCGGTCTGGCGCTGCTCGATCAACGGGTGATGGCCGGGGTGGGCAACGTGTACCGGTGCGAGCTGTGCTTCCTGCGGGGCGTGCACCCGTCGACACCGGTCGCGGACGCGGGAGATGCGGCCGCCTGGGTCGATCTGGCGCACCGCCTGCTGGTGTTCAACCGGGACCGCGTCAGCCGGATCACCACCGGCGACCGCCGGCCCGGCCGGGGCACATGGGTATACGGACGCGCGGGCAAGCCGTGCCGCCGGTGCGGAACCACGATCCGGACCGGCATGCTGGGGTCGGCGAGCGACCCGGATCGCAAGATCGACTGGTGCCCGCACTGTCAGCCGCGCGACGGGGACGGCTGAGCCGGCGCGTCCCGCCGGCTCGGTCGTCCCGCAGCTCGGTGGTTGCGCAGCTCGGTGGTTGCGCAGCTCAGTGGTTGCGCAGCGCGTCGATGAGCTCGCCCTTGCGCTTGGACGAGTAGCCCGAGATCCCGAGCTCCTTGGCCCTCTTCTTCAACTCGTCGACGGTCCAGTCCTCGTAGGACCCCGACGTACCGCCCTTGTGGCCGACGGAGGACCGGCCGCGCTTCGCCGCCGCGTTCGAGATCCGGGCGGCCTTCTCCTTGGAGGCGCCGTCGTCGCGCAGTTCCTGATACAGCTTCTCGTCCTTGATCGACGACCTGGGCATGATGCCCCTCCTTTCGTCGAGCGTGCCGTCGTCTCGCGAATACCCCTCCGCCTGCGGCCCTACACTTCCGGCCTGGACGAGCAGGCCCACGCAGTGCCGCACCAACCGCTCCGGCGACACCGCGACGGTGCCGTCCAGATAGCCGATGAACAGGCTCGTCAGCGCCCCGACGAGCCCGACCGCCACCATGTGCCGCTCCTCGCGGTCGGCGATCGCCGTGAGCTGCTGCTGGACGAGCAGCACGAACGTGGGAGCGAGGTCGAGTCCCTGACCACCGAGCGACGGCTCCCGCAGCGGGCCGAGCAGCAGCACCCGGCCCAGGGCCGGGCGGTCGACGATCAGCTCGACGAAGGCCCGGACCGCCGCCTCGGGAAGATCTCCCGGTCGCGGGGCCGTACCGACCGCGGTCTCCAGCGCCGTGCGCACCCGTTCGCCGACGGCGGCATACACGGCGCGCACGAACGCGTCCCGGTCGTCGAAGCTTTCGTAGAAGTACCGTTCCGTCAGTCCGGCCGCCCGGCACACGGCGCGCACGTTGACCGCCGGCCCCTCGGGCGCACCGAGCAGATCGATGCCCACCGAGAGCAGCGCGTCGCGGCGTGCCCGCCGGCGTTCCGCCATGTCGGTGCCGCCCCAGCGCCGTCGCACCCTCTCCACCACCGCGATCCCGTCGTCGACCACCTGCGTCGTCGGATCCTACGCCGCGGCCCGGACGCAGCGGATGTGTGCGGTCGCAGGCTCCGTACGACCGCCGTCTGTCACCCTTGTCGGCATGGACTCCGATGCCCACGCGCTCCTGCACGGTCCGTTGTTCTCCCGGCGCACACCTTTGGACCGGGACAACGCCGCCAGCCGTATCAGCGCCTACATCTACGGCAACGTCCTGGTGCTCGCGGCGCTGGTACCGATCATCACCGGCCCGAAGTACGTCGGCATCGCGATCGTGCTCGGTACGGCGCTGTCGACGTTCGTCGCCCACGCATTCGCCGAGGCGGTCGGGCACACCGTGCGCCAGGGGACCCCGCTGACCCGGGCGGAGAAGATCGCCGAACTGCGCAATTCGGTGCCGATCCTGAGTTCGGCGGTCCTGCCGTGCGTGATCCTGGGACTCGGCTGGCTGGGCTGGCTCGAGCCGCGCACGGCCCAGCTGCTCGCCGAGGTCGCCGTGCTGCTGCGGATCGGTGGCATCGTCTTCGTCATCGGCCGCCTCAACGGGGAGCGGCCGGGGCGGACCTCACTGGTGAGTGCCGTCGCACTCACCGCGGTTGCCGCGACCGTGGTGCTCGTCAAGGTCATCCTGACCCACTGACCTTCCCGGCCACTGACCTTCCCGGCCACTGACCTTCCCGGCCACCGACCTTCCCGGCCACCGACAGGGCTGGGACGCGCGCCGGTGGCGCCTCAGACGCCCGTCGGGACCGGCTCGAGGATCTCCGCGCGGGCCTCCGGGGCGGCGGCCCGCAGCGCATCGGCGGACTCGTCGTCGGGCCGGCTCTGCGAGCGGATCTCCGCTTCGACCCGGGCCCGGTAGGTCGCGATCTCCTGCTCCACCGTCGCGGCATCCCAGCCGAGGACGGGGGCGACCAGGCGGGCCGTCTGCTCGGCGCAGTGCACGCCGCGGTGCGGGTACTCGATGGAGATGCGGGTGCGGCGGGCGAGGATGTCCTCGAGATGCAGCGCTCCCTCCGCGGCCGCCGCGTACACGACCTCCACCTGCAGGTACTGCGGCGCATCCGTGAGCGGCTCGAGCAGCTCGGGACGGTCGGCCGCCAGTTCCAGCATCTCGTCGATCAGCGACCCGTACCGGTCGAGCAGATGCTTGACCCGGTACGGGTGCAGGCCGTACCGCTCGGCGAGCTGCATCGTCTGGTTCACGAGCGCGAAATAGCCGTCGGCACCCACCAGCGGCACCCGCTCGGTGATGGACGGGGCGATCCGCGCGGGGATGTCCTCGGCCGCCAGGTCGACGGCGTCCTCGGCCATCACGCGGTAGGTGGTGTACTTGCCGCCGGCGATCGCCACGAGGCCGGGTGCGACCCGGGCGACGGCGTGCTCGCGCGACAGCTTCGACGTCTCGTCGCTCTCCCCGGCCAGCAGCGGCCGCAGGCCCGCGTACACGCCGTCGATGTCGTCGTCGGTCAGCGGGACGACCAGGACCCGGTTCACGTGGTCGAGGATGTAGTCGATGTCGGCCTTCGTCGCGGCCGGGTGGGCGAGGTCGAGGTTCCAATCGGTGTCGGTGGTGCCGATGATCCAATGGCTGCCCCACGGGATCACGAACAGCACCGACTTCTCGGTGCGCAGGATGATCGCCGAGTCGCTGACGATCCGGTCGCGCGGCACCACGATGTGCACGCCTTTCGAGGCGCGCACCCGGAACCGGCCGCGCTGCCGGGACAGGGCCTGGATCTCGTCGGTCCACACCCCCGTGGCGTTGATCACCACGTGCCCCTTCACCTCGGTGACCGACCCGTCCTCCGAGTCGCGCACCCGCACGCCGGAGACGCGGTCGGCCTCGCGCAGGAACCCGACCACCTGGGTCGAGGTCCGCACCACGGCGCCGTAGTGCGCGGCCGTGCGGGCCACGGTCATGGTGTGACGGGCGTCGTCGACGACGGTGTCGTAGTACCGGATCCCGCCCACGAGCGAGTCGCGCTTGAGCCCGGGCGCCATGCGCAACGCCGCGGAGCGGGTCAGGTGTTTCTGCGCGGGCACGGACTTGGCGCCGCCCATCCGGTCGTACAGGAAGATGCCCGCGGCAATGTACGGGCGCTCCCACACCCGGTGGGTGAGGGGGAAGAGGAACTTCAACGGCTTGACCAGATGCGGCGCCAGCGTCGAGAGCGACAGCTCGCGTTCCCGCAGCGCCTCGCGGACGAGCCCGAACTCGAGCTGCTCGAGATACCGCAGCCCACCGTGGAACATCTTCGACGAGCGGCTCGACGTGCCGGAGGCGAAGTCCCGTGCCTCCACGAGGGCGACCTTCAACCCGCGGGTGGCGGCGTCCAGGGCGGCACCGGCGCCGACGACGCCGCCGCCGATGACAACCACGTCGAACTGCTCCGAACCGAGCCGTCGCCACGCGTCACGGCGCTGCTGCGGCCCGAGAATCTGGACGCCTGGTTGGTTGGTCACCGCATCGCTCCCGTGAGTCGCCGACGTTTCCGCACTCAGGCTAGTAGGTTCGTCCGCAGACTGCCGTCCCGAACCATACGCCCGGAGAGGTTGCCGTGACCCGATACATCGCCGCGATCGATCAGGGGACCACGTCGAGCCGCTGCATCATCTTCGACCACGACGGCCGCATCGTGGCCTGGGCCCAGACCGAACACGAGCAGATCCTCCCCCGCGCCGGCTGGGTGGAACACGATCCGGAAACGCTGTGGCTCAACACCCGCGAAGTCGCCGCCCTGGCCCTGGCGAAGGCGGATCTGACACGCGCCGACATCGCCGCGATCGGCATCACCAACCAGCGCGAGACGACGGTCGTGTGGGAACGCTCCACCGGCCGGCCCGTCCACAACGCGATCGTGTGGCAGGACACCCGCACCGATCGCCTGGTCGAGCAGCTCGCCGGCGACGCGGGCGTGGACCGGTATCGCAAGGCCACGGGCCTGCCGCTGTCGACGTACTTCGCGGGCCCGAAGGTGCGGTGGATCCTCGACAACGTCGAGGGCGCCCGGGAGAAGGCGGAGGCCGGCGAGCTCGCGTTCGGGACGGTGGACAGCTGGATCCTGTGGAACCTCACCGGCGGCACCGGCGCGGGCAACCGGCAGCCGGGAGTGCATCTCACCGACGTCACCAACGCCTCTCGCACGATGCTCATGAATCTCGAGACGCTGCAATGGGATCCGGACATCTGCGCGGACTTCGGGATCCCGATGTCGATGCTGCCGGAGATCCGCAGCTCGTCGGAGATCTACGGGTACGCCCGCGAACGCGGGCCGCTCGCCGGCGTCCCGGTGGCGGGCATCCTCGGCGACCAGCAGGCCGCGACGTTCGGCCAGGCGTGCCTGTCGCCGGGCGAGGCGAAGAACACCTACGGGACCGGGAACTTCCTGCTCCTCAACACCGGGACGACGCCGGTCCGGAGCGAGCACGGGCTGCTGACCACCGTCTGCTACCGCGTCGGCGACGCCCCGGCGGTGTATGCCCTCGAGGGTTCGATCGCGGTCACGGGGTCGCTCGTGCAGTGGATGCGCGACAATCTCGGGCTCATCCGCACGGCCGCGGAGATCGAGGATCTCGCCGCGACCGTCCCCGACAACGGCGGCGCGTACTTCGTGCCGGCGTTCTCCGGCCTGTTCGCGCCGCGGTGGCGCCCCGACGCGCGCGGCGTGATCGCCGGGCTCACCCGCTTCGTCAACCGGGGGCACCTGGCGCGCGCCGCGCTCGAGGCGACCGCCTACCAGACCCGCGAGGTGATCGAGGCGATGCACGCCGACTCCGGCGTCGAGTTGCACACCCTGAAGGTGGACGGCGGGATGGTCGTCAACGAAACCCTGATGCAGTTCCAATCGGACATCCTCGGCGCCCCGGTGGTCCGGCCCGTGGTCGCCGAGACCACCGCGCTCGGCGCGGCCTACGCGGCGGGCCTGGCGGTCGGCTTCTGGGACGGCGAGGACGATATCCGGCGCAACTGGGCGGCCGGCCGCACCTGGGAACCGAAGATGGACGCCGCCGAGCGGGAGCGGCTCTACGCCGAGTGGAACAAGGCGGTCGAGCGGACCTACGGCTGGGCCTGAGCCGCGTTACGCACAGGCCGTCCTGTGCTGCAGGGCGCGCACGGCGCGGCCGAGCCGGCGCGCCGCCTCGGCGAGGTCGGCCTCCCCGGCGGTGGCGAAGCACAGCCGTGCAGTGCGACCGTGGTCCCCGGACACCGCGAAGGCGGTCCCCGGCACGAACGCGACACCGTGCTCGGCCGCGACGGGCAGCAACTCGGCCGTGTCGAGCTCACCGGCGAACCGCACCCAGGTGAACATGCCGCCGCGCACGGCGGAGGAGACGACCGCGTCGCCGAACTCCGCGGCGAGGGCGGTCGACAGTGCCGTGGCCCGGGCGCCGTAGGTGCTCCGGAGCCGGTCGAGATGCCCGGCGTACCAGGGCCCGTCGGCGAGGAGCGCGGCGGCGATCGCCTGGGTCAGGGACGAGCCGCACAGATCGGCGCCCTGTTTCAGCAGCTCCACGGCCGCGCACAGCCGCCGGTCGCCGTGCAGCCAGCCCACCCGTAATGCCGGGGCGAGGGTCTTCGAGGCACTCGAGAGCCGGACGACGCGGTCCGACCAGGACGCGACGGGCGCCGGAGGTGCCTGTCCGAACCACAGCTCGCCGTACGGATCGTCCTCGACGACGCGGAATCCGTACCGGTCGGCGAGGGCCGCGAGGTGCCGGCGCCGAGCCGCGGACAACACGACCCCGCGCGGGTTGTGGAACGTGGCGACGGTGTGCACGAGCACCGGCCGCTCCCCCGCCGCCAGGAGGCGTTCGAGCGCCTCCGTGTCCATGCCGTCGTCGTCGAGCGGTACCGGGACCACGCGGGCCTCGGCGGCGTGGAAGACCTGCAGCGCACCGGTGTACGCGGGCTCCTCGACGATCACCGTGTCACCCGGGTCGAGCAGCACCTGAGCGAGCAGGCTCAGCGCCTGCTGGGAGCCGTGGGTGACGACGACCTCGTCCGGGTGGACGGCGCGTCCGAGCCGCTCGCCCTCCCGCGCGGCGAGCACGGCGCGCAGGTCCCCGCGACCGGAGGTCGCGGCGTACTGGGCGGCAGCCGGGTCACGGAGCACGGTGGCGGCCGCGTCGGCGATCTCCGCGGTGGGCAGCAGCTCGGGCGCGGGGAGCCCGCCGGCGAGGCTGAGGACGTCCGGTCGGGCGGTCAGGGCGAGCAGATCACGGATGGCGGAGCTGCGCAGGCCGCGCAACCTGCGGGCGGTGCGGATACTGCCGTCGACGGACACGGGAACTCCTGGACGGGTTGAGAGAAGACCTCTTTCGTCCCGGGTCCGCGGTCGGCGCGAGGCTGTCGATGACGGACCGGATCCGGTCCTCGCCCCACCGTAGCACCACCCGCCCATAGCGTGGAATGCGGATCCCACACTATGGAACCCTGATCCGGTGGGGCGAAGCCGGCGCGGGAGCCGCGGCGCGCCGGCCTCGGGGAACCCTCATCCCGGAACGTGCTCACCCGGCAGGGGGTGCAGCACCCGCGTACGCATCGCATCGGCAGCGACGTCACGCGGGTCGGTGAGGTAGTACTCCCGGAACGGCCCCTCGGCCGCGAGACCGCGCTCGTCGAGCCACCCGAACAGTGCGTGGTAGGCGACCGGCAGCAGCGCGACCGGACCGACGAAGTCCACGCCCGCGAAAGTCCCGCCCGGCAGCGTCGTCGTGGCAGTTTCCGCACGTCCGAGCGGGGACCGCAACTCGAGACCGACGCCGAACTGCACCACGCCGTCGAGGGTGGCCGGGTACTGCCCCACCACCGGCGCGTCGGTGGGCAGCCCGGCGCTCGACGCGTCGGCCAGCAGCGCCGTCACGAGGTTCGTCACATCCGAATCCAGAGATTCGGCGGTCGATTCCCCATTGCGCCACAAGACCGTTCGATCCTCGATCCAGTGCCGGCGCACGGCGAGGCCGCCGGCTTCGGCCTCGGCGAGGGAGGCGACGAGGGCGAGCGCCCGGTGCTTACGGGCGGCCTCGCGCTCGATCCGTTCCCGCTCCGCGGCGAGGACGACCTCGGTGTGTCCGGGGTCCTGCAGGAGGAGACGGATCGCAGGGACGGATACCTCGGCTCTGCGCAATACCGCGATGCGCAGAGCCGAGGCGAGCTGCTCGCGCGAGTAGTACCGGTATCCGGTACGCGGATCGACCCGGCCTGGAGCGAGCAGCCGTTCGCGGTCGTAGTGGCGCAGCGTCCTGACGCTCAGCCGGGACATCCGCGCGAACTCGCCGATGCTCAGCCATCCGTCGGCCGGGCTCACCCGGTCACCACCGCCCCGCTTCCGGCAACCTCCGGCGCGTACGGGATCACCGTGATGACGTCGACGAGCAGGCCGTCGGGATCGACGGTCATGAAGTGCCGCTGCCCGAAGTCCTCGTCGCGCAGTTCCAACGCGACCGGGAGTGCGAGGTCGCCGGCGCGCGCATACACGGCGTCCACGTCGTCGACCTCCACCGAGATCAGCACGCCGGCGGGAGCGGAGAGGTGGGCTCGGGGAATCGTCTCGTGGCCGCGTGCCACGAGACCGAGCTGCACGGTCTCGTCGGTCGCCGCCTGCAGCTGCGCATACCAGCCGCTGTCGAAAACCACACGCAGACCGAGCAGCCCGGCATAGAAGTCGCGGCTGCGGGCGACGTCGTGAGCGGGGACCACGGGGAAGATGCTGTTCGTTCGCATGCGTCCACCGTCGACCCTCCCCCAGCGAGAGAGTCAAGAACGTCGACGCCGGTCATCCCGCTCAGTCCAGGTGGTCGTCGTGCCGCATCAGCTGGCGCGCCGCCTCGGTGATCGACCCGGTCAGCGACGGGTACACCGAGAAGGTGTGGGCGAGATCGTCGACGCTGAGATTGTTCTGCACCGCGATCGCGATGGGCAGGATCAGCTCCGAGGCGGTGGGGGCGACCACCACGCCACCGATCACGACGCCGGTGGCGGGACGGCAGAAGATCTTCACGAAGCCGCGGCGCAGCCCCGACATCTTCGCACGGGGATTGGTGTGCAGCGGCAGCATCACGGTGCGGGCCGGCACCTCGCCGTTGTCGATCGCGGCCTGGCTGACGCCGACCGTGGCGATCTCGGGCCGCGTGAACACCGCCGAGGCGACGGTCTTGAGCCGGATCGGGCTCACCCCCTCGCCGAGGGCGTGGTACATCGCGATGCGGCCCTGCATCGCGGCCACCGACGCCAGCGGCAGCAGCCCGGTGCAGTCGCCGGCGGCGTAGATACCCGAGACGGACGTGCGCGAGACCCGGTCGACCTGGAGGTAACCGCCCCGGTCGAGTTGCAGGCCGACCTTCTCGAGCCCGAGGTCGGAGGTGTTCGGCACCGAGCCGACCGTCATCAGGGCATGGCTGCCCTCGACGATGCGCCCGTCGGCCAGCTTGACCCGGATCCCGTTCGCGGTGCGCTCGACGGCGTCGGCACGGGCGTGCTTGACCAGGTTCACGCCCCGCTCGGCGAAGGCGTCCTCGAGCACGAGGGCGGCGTCCTCGTCCTCGTGCGGCAGCACCCGGTCGCGGCTCGAGACCAGCGTCACCTGGACACCGACCTCCGTGTAGGCGGAGACGAATTCGGCGCCGGTGACACCGGAACCGACGACCACGAGGTGCTCGGGCAGCGCGTCGAGGTCGTAGAGCTGACGCCAGTTGAGGATGCGGTCGCCGTCCGGCTCCGCGCCGGGCAGCACCCGCGGGCTCGCGCCGGTCGCGATGAGCACGACGTCGGCGTCGAGGATCCGCTCCTCGCCCGTGAAGAGGTTGGCGCGCACCTGGTGCGCCGCCATCCCGACCTGGCTGTCGATGAGCTCGCCGCGGCCGCTGAGCAACTGCACGCCGGCCGCCTCGAGCTTGGTGCGGATGTCCGCGGACTGCGCGCGGGCGAGGCTCTTGACCCGGGCGTTGACCTCGGGCAGCGCCACCCCGGAGCTTTCGAGCTGGACGCCGAGGTCGGCGGCTCGGCGCATGTCGGTGCGGATGCCGGTGGACGCGATGAACGTCTTGGACGGCACGCAGTCGAAGAGCACGCAGGCACCGCCGACCCCGTCCGAATCGATCAGTGACACGGTCGCGCCGTACTGAGCCGCCACCAGCGCCGCCTCGTAGCCCGCAGGGCCGCCGCCGATGATCACGATCCGGGTCATTGTTCTCCTCTGTATCGATTCCGAGATGGTCCTCGGTCCGGGTGTGCGGGCGCCGGGGTTGCCGAACGTCCGCAGACACGCTATGCCACCGGCCCCGTCCTGCGCACGCGGACTCGGCCACGCAGCGGCCAGCGCCCCGTGTCCTGCGCCGGACGGTCAGCCATTAGCCTGTACCCCGTGCCGATCTACGCCGCCTACGGCTCCAACATGCATCCCGAGCAGATGCTGCAGCGCTGCCCGCATTCGCCGATGGCCGGAACCGGCTGGCTCCACGGCTGGCGGCTGACGTTCAGCGGCGGCGACATCGGCTGGGAGGGTGCGCTCGCCACCGTCGTCGAGGATCCCGACTCGAAGGTGTTCGTGGTGCTGTACGACGTACCCGACGAGGACGAACGCAGCCTCGACCGGTGGGAGGGCTCCGAACTCGGCATCCACCGCAAGATCCGGCTGCGCGTGGACACCGACGACGGTCCCGTGCTCGCCTGGCTGTACGTCCTCGACGCGTACGAGGGCGGCCTGCCGTCGGCCCGCTACCTGGGCGTGATGGCCGACGCCGCCGAGATCGCGGGAGCCCCCGCCGACTACGTGCGCGACCTGCGCACCCGCAACAGCCGCAACGTCGGGCCGGGCCGGCCCGACAGCTTCTAGTCCCCGGCCGGCCGGTCCGGGTAGAACGGCACGGGGACGCCGACCCGCAGCGTCACCGGATCCCCGGCCTGCACGTCGTGCGACGCGGCCCGCTGCGCCCGGATCGTCTGCCCGGCGCCGGTCACCCGCACCTCCGTCAGTGCCCCGCCGAAGGCGATGTCGAGCACGGTGAACTTCGACGGCTCGTCGGCCGCGGCGACCTGCACCTGTTCCGGGCGCACGAGCACGTGACCCTTGCCGTGGGCCGGGGCGGCGAGCGGGACCGCACCGATCACCGTGTGCGCGCGGTCGCCGTCCGCATCGGCGTCGAGCACGACCGAATCCCCCACGAATGCGCCCACCTCGAGCGTCGCGGGCCACCGATAGACCTCCTCCGGGGTGCCCACCTGGGCGACACGCCCGCCGAGCATCACCGCGACCGTGTCCGCGATGGCCAGGGCCTCGGCCTGGTCGTGGGTGACCAGCACGGAGGCGACCTCCTGGTCCCGCAGCAGGGCGCGGACCTCGGCGCGCAGACTGGCCCGCAGCCCGGCGTCGAGGGCGCTGAACGGCTCGTCGAGCAGTACGACGGACGGGTTCGGGGCCAGCGCCCGCGCCAGCGCGATGCGCTGCTGCTGGCCGCCGGACAACTGCGACGGCTTGCGCTGACCGGTGCCGGCCAGGCCGACCAGGTCGAGCAGTTCCGCCACGCGGCGGTGCCGGACGGACTTCTGCCGCACCATCGATCGCCACGTCGGCTGCACCAGCCCGTAGCCGACGTTGCGCGCCACGCTCAGATGCGGGAAGAGCGCACCCTCCTGCGGCACCAGCCCCACCCCCCGGCGCTCCGGCGGCAGAGCCGTGAGGTCGCGTCCGTCCGCGACGACGCGCCCCGCGCTCGCCGGGTGCAGACCCGCGACGACGCGCAGCAGCGTGGTCTTGCCCCCGCCCGAGGGCCCGAGTACGGCCAGCAACGCGCCTCGCTCCACCGTCAGCGAGACGTCGCTGACGACCTCGGTCCGCCCGTACCGGGCGCATACGCCCTCGATGGAGAGCCCGCTCATTCCTCACCGCCACTTTCCGCATCGACCCGGCCCCGCAACAGTCGGCCCAGCACCAGCGACGGCAGCGCGGCGATGAGCACCAGGATCGCGGCGTACGGGGCCGCCGAACCGTATTCGAGGGTCTCGGTGTACTTCCACATCCGTGACGCCAGGGTGTCCTCCCCGATCGGCACGAGCAACAACGTCGCGGGCAGTTCCTTCGCGATGGTGAGGAACGCCAGCGCCGCGCCCGCCACGACACCGGGCGCGGCCAGCGGGATCATCACCCGGACGCCGGTCCGCAGCCGTCCGCTGCCGAGGGTCGCGGACGCGTCCTCGAGGCCGAGCGGGATCGAGGCGACGGCCGCGCGGATCGACCCGACGGCGAGCGGCAGGAACAACACCGCGTAGCCGATCACGAGCATCGGGGTGTGCTGGTACCACTGCGGCAGCAGCCGGATACCGAAGAAGACCAGAGCCAGACCCACGGTGATGCCGGGCAGCGCGAACCCGACGTAGGAGGCGCTCTCGGTGAACCGCGCCACCGGCGAGGTCGAACGCGCCGCCAGGGTGCCCACCGGCAGGGCCAGCGCCGTCGTCAGCAACGCCCCCAGGGCCGCCACCCACAGCGTGTACGTCGTCGCCGTCCAGATCCCCGCCCAGTCGATCGCCGCCTGCTGCGAGAACCACAACCAGCGCGCAAGTCCGGCCAGCGGCACGCCGACGCTCACCACCAGCACGACGGCGAGGAACGCCAGGGCTGTCCACCGCTGCCCGCCCAGCGGCACGGCCGCGGCGGCTCGTGGGGCGCCGGAACCGACGCGCGCGGTGGCCCCGCGGCGCACCCGGCGCTCGGAGACCGTCAGCGCGACGGCGAGAACGACGAGCACCAAGCCGAACACCGCGGCCGGGGTGCGGTCGAGCAGCCCCCGGTAGCTGCCGTAGATGGCGAGGGTGAAGGCCTCGTACCGCATCAGCGCGACGGCGCCGAAGTCGCTGAGGGTGTACAGCGCCACCAGCAGGCCGCCGGCCGCCGCGGTCGGCCACACCTGACGCAGGGTCACGGTGAGCGTGGTGCGCAGCCGGGACCGGCCGAGGGTGCGGGCCACCTCCTCGAGTCCCGGATCGACCGAGGCCAGCGCGGCGGACACCGGCAGGTACACGTACGGGAAGCTCGCCGCGGTGAGGACCAGCGCGGCCCCCGCGAAACCCGCGAGGCCGGGGAACTGGGCGATGTAGACGAAGCCGGACACGTACGACGGGATGGCGAGCGGAACACTCAGCGCCAGGGCGAACCACCGCCGGCCGGGCAGGTCGGTGCGTGCCGTGAGCCACGCGGCGGTGACGCCGATCACGAGGCAGGCGACGGTGACGGTGAGCGCGAGAATGCCGCTGCGCCACACCAGATCGAGGGTGCGCTGCCGGAACACCAGCGACCACACGCGGTCGGGGCCGTCTGCGAACGCACGCATGACCAGGTGTGCCACCGGGGCGAGCGCGAACACCGAGACACCCAGCGCAGCCAGCGTGAGAACGGGCCGGCTGCGCCGGGTGGGACGGAGAGCGGCGAGCTGGATCAGATGAATCCCAGCTCCTGCAGCAACGCCTGGGTCTGCTCGAGCGAGGCGAGTTCGGCGAGTTCGATGTCGGAGTTGCCGATCTCCGACAGCGGACGCAGCTGGTCCTTGGTCTCGACGCCCTCGACGACCGGGTACTCGGCCGTCTCGTCGGCGAAGTAGGCCTGGGCCTCGGGCGAGAGCAGCGCGGCGACGAACTGCTCCGCCTGCTCCTTCTGGTCCGTGGTCTTCAGCACGCCGGCCCCGGCGATGTTCACCAGCGCGCCCGGATCACCGGCCTGGAAGTAGTAGACCTGCACGTTCAGGTTCTCGGCACCGCGCTCGTCCGCGAGGCCGTACCAGTAGTAGTGGTTGGTCAGGCCGAGGGTGACCTGGCCGGTGTCCACACCCTCCATCAGCGGGCCGTTGCCCTCGAAGGCCACCGGCTCGTTGGCCTTGAAGGCCTCGAGCCAGGCGCGGGCCCCGTCCTCGCCGCGCGCGACGCGCAGCCCGGTGACGAACGCCTGGAACGACGCGTTGGTCGGGGCGAAGCCGATCTGGCCCTTCCACTTCGGGTCCAGCAGGCCGTCGATGCCGGTGGGCAGATCCTGCGGCTGCACCTTCTCGTCGTTGTAGACGAGCACGCGGGCGCGCGCGGAGGTCGCCACCCAGGTGCCGTCGGCGGCGCGGTAGTCGGCGGGAACCAGCTCGGTCACCGACGCCGGCAGCGTCTCGAGCAGCCCCGCCTGGTCCAGCAGGCCGAGCGCACCGGCGTCCTGGGTGAACACCACGTCGGCCGGCGAGGAGCCGCCCTCCTCGACCAGCTTTCCGGTGATCTCGGGGGTGCTGCCGTAGACGACGTCGACCTCGAAGCCGAGGGTGCCCTCGAGCTGGTCGATCAGCGGCCCGACCAGGTTCTCGCTGCGCCCGGAGTACAGGGTGAGCGCACCGGTGGAACCGCCCTCGGACTCACCCGATCCCGAGTCGCTGCCGCACGCGGCCAACACGGCGGCGACGACCCCGGCCGACAGTACGGCGACAGCTCTGCGTCGAAAATGCATCCGGACCTCCTGGCGTGAGCGACGACTCACAGGCAACGTACAGGTTGTGCAAGCCTAACCTGATCCCAGGACCAGGTTCGTCATCACCCGTAGGCCGACGGCCAGGGCCCGCTCGTCGAGATCGAAGTCGGGCTGGTGGATGTCGAGCTTCGGCCCGGTCCCCCGCCACACACCCAGCCGGGCCATCGCCCCCGGAACCTGCTCGAGGTACCAGGAGAAGTCCTCGCCGCCCCCGGACTGCGGGGTGTCCGCCAGCGCGTCCGGGTCGATCGCGCGCACCGCGTCCTCGACCATCCGGGCCGACACCTCGTCGTTGACGACGGGCGGCACACCGCGCCGGTAGTCCAGCTCGTAGCTCAGGCCGGTCGGCGCGAGCAGACCGTGCACGATCTCGCGCACCATCGGCTCGAGCAGCTCCCACGTCTCGTGGTCGCCGGTGCGGACGGTGCCGGTCAGCATGCCGGTGCGGGGAATCGCATTCGCGGCCTTGCCCGCCGTCACCGCGCCCCACACCATCACCGTGCTCGTGCGCGGGTCGATGCGCCGGCTGAGCATGCCCGGCAGCCCGGTGATCACGGTGCCGAGCCCGTACACCAGATCGCCCGTCAGGTGCGGGCGGGAGGTGTGCCCGCCCGGCGAGTCGAGGACCAGCTCGACCGTGTCGGCGGCCGAGGTGATCGCCCCGACCCGCACCCCGACCCGGCCCGCCTCGAGCCGCGGATCGCAGTGCAACGCGAAGATCCGGGCCACCCCCTCGAGCGCGCCCGCGGCGACCACGTCGAGCGCGCCGCCCGGCATCACCTCTTCGGCCGGCTGGAAGATCAGCCGCACACCCACCGGCAGCTCGGGCACCGAGTGCAGCGCCAGTGCCGTGCCGAGCAGGACGGTGGTGTGTGCGTCGTGCCCGCAGGCGTGTGTCACGCCCGGCACGGTGGAGGCGAACGGCAGGCCCGTCAGCTCCTGCATGGGCAACGCGTCCATGTCGGCACGCAGGGCGATCCGCGGGCCCTCGGGGCCGAGATCGCAGATCAGGCCCGTGCCGCGCGGCAGCACCTTCGGTTCGAGCCCGGCGGCGGCGAGCGTGCTCCCGACGAACTCGGTGGTGGCGTACTCCTGACGGGCCAGTTCGGGATTGGCGTGGATGTGCCGGCGCCACGCCGACAGGTCGTCGGTGTGCTCGCCCAGCCACTTCTCGATGTACGGGTTCATCGGCGCGCCACGTTCTCGAGCAGCCGTGCACGCTGCGTGGGATCGGTCGCCGCCCGGGCCGCCGTCGCGGCGAGCGCGCGGGCGCCGTCGAGGACGGCGAGGTCCGCCGAGGCGGTGACGCACGCGGCGGCGAACGCCGCCTGGTGGGTCACCGCCCCACCCGAGTCGAGACCGATCACCGGGTGGATACCCGGCACCACGTTCGTCACGTTTCCCATGTCCGTGCTGCCCAGCGGGCGCGATCCTTCCTCCTCGACGGGCAGCGGCGTGCGCCCGAGACCGATGATCTCCTCACGATAAGCCCGGACCAGCCACGGGTCGGGAGTCAGTTCGGTATAGGTCGGCGACACGGTGCGGATCTCGTGCGTGCAGCCGGCGGCGAGAGCCCCGGCGGCGAAGCAGTTCCCGGCGCGCTCGGACAGGTCGGCGAGGGAGTCCGCGGTCGTCGCCCGCAGGTAGTACAGCAGTTCGGTGTGCGCGGGCACGATGTTCGGGGCGGTGCCGCCGTCGCTGACGATGCCGTGGATCTGCTGGCCGGGCAGCAGATGCTGACGCAGCAGGCCGACGGCGACCTGCGCGACGGTCGCGGCGTCGGCGGCGTTGCGGCCGTATTCGGGGGCGGCGGAGGCGTGCGCCTCGCGACCGGTGTAGGTGACGGCGATGTCGGCGAGGGCCAGCGACGTCGCCCCGGTGATGTCGAACGGGCCCGGGTGCACCATCAGGGCCATGCCGACGTCGGCGAACACGCCGCGCTCGAGCATGAGCACCTTGCCGCCGCCGGTCTCCTCGGCGGGCGTGCCGATGACGCGGACGGTGATGCCGAGGGCGTCGGCGACCGCGGCGAGACCCAGGCCCGCGCCGGCGGCGGCGGCGGCGATGATGTTGTGCCCGCACGCGTGCCCGATTCCGGGCAGGGCGTCGTATTCGGCGCAGATGCCGACGACGAGTTCCCCGCTGCCGAACCGGGCGTCGAACGCGGTGGGCAGATCGGCGATCCCGGTGCGGACCTCGAATCCGCCGCCGCGCAGCAGTTCGACGATCTTCGCGGCGCTGCGGTGTTCGTCGAAGGCCAGTTCCGGCTCGGCGTGGATCGAATGCGACAGGGCGATCAGGCCGTCCGACGCAGCCTCGATCGCCCTGTCCGCATCGCTCGTCACCCGCTCAGTCTGGCACGGGCGGAACGAGGGCACCTCACCCGAGGCGGAAGTTCGACTCGTCCGTCTTCGTCTCGAGCGCCGCGATCAGCGGCGCGTGCAGACCGCGCTTGATGCCCGCCAGGTTGGCACCCCGGGTGCCGGTCAGGGCGGCAGCCCGCTCGACGGCGGCGGCCAGCACGGTGTCGCCGTCGACGGCGCGATCGACGATGCCCGCCGCGAGGGCGTCACCACCGCCGAACCGGCGGCCGGTCGTGGTCGCCTCGACCGCGGCCTGGATCGGCAGCCGCTCGCGCAGCAGGGCGGACATGCCCACGGTGAACGGCATGTTCAGCGACACCTCAGGCAGGCACCAGAAGCCGCGATCGGCCCGCATCACGCGGAAGTCGTGGGTCAGCGCGAGCATCGCACCGGCACCGAACGCATGGCCCTGCACCGCCGCGACGGTGGCCGCGGGGAAGGTGAGGATCCGCCCGTACAACTCGTGGACGGAATCGAGGTAACCCGGCAGCCCGGGGAGGTTCCCGAAGATCCAGTCGGTGTCGAGGCCGTTGCTCCAGAACTTCCCGGTGGCCGCGGTGACGAGCGCCGCGGGGCCGTCGTGCGCGACGACCTCGTCGAGCAGCGCGTGGACGGCGGAGAGCCAGTCGGGGTGGAAGCGGTTCTCGGTGTCGCCGCCGGAGCGGTCGCCGAGGTGGAGGACGAAGACGTCGCCGTCGCGTTCGAGGTATGGCATGCGGAGAGGATAGCGCCAGAACCTACCGGTGAGTAACAACACGGTTGGCGCTAGGGTCGACCGACATGGGAGCACCCGACGCCATCGCCGATCCCCCTGCCGAGGCCGCCCGCGCCGCCGCGGCACTCGCCGAGCGCACCGGCGTGCCCGAGCACTCCGTCGCGGTGGTGCTCGGCTCCGGCTGGCGCGCCGCGGTGGAGCGCTTCGGCACGGCGGTCGCCGACGTTCCGATGAGCGAACTGCCGGGATTCGCCCCGCCCACCGCCGAAGGACATTCGGGCACCGTGCATTCGGTGCGGGTCGGCGAGACCCCGGTGCTGCTCCTCGCGGGCCGCACCCACGCCTACGAAGGGCACGACCTGAGCCGCGTCGTGCATCCGGTGCGCACCGCCGTCGCCGCCGGCGCGCGCACCGTCGTGCTCACCAACGCCGCCGGCGGCATCCGGCCCGATCACGCGGTCGGTCAGCCGGTCCTGATCTCGGACCACCTCAACCTCACCGGACGCTCGCCGCTCGTCGGCGCCCAGTTCGTCGACCTCGTCGACGCCTACTGCCCGAGGTTGCGCGCCCTCGCCCGCGAGATCGACCCCACCCTCGGCGAGGGCGTGTACGCCGGCCTGCCCGGCCCGCACTACGAGACCCCCGCCGAGATCCGCATGTTGCGCACCCTCGGCGCGGACCTGGTGGGCATGTCCACCGTCCACGAGACCATCGCCGCGCGTGCCGCCGGCGCCCGGGTCCTCGGCATCTCCCTGGTCACCAACGCCGCGGCGGGGATCACCGGCGAGCACCTCGACCACCACGAGGTCCTTGCGGCGGGACGGGCCGCCGCCACCCGCATGGGCGACCTGCTGCGTGAGCTGGCGGGCCGGCTGTGACCCTGCGCTTCGGCACCGCCGGGCTGCGCGGCCCCGTCGGCGACGGCCCGGACTGCATGAACGAGGACGTGGTCGTCCGCACCACCGCGGGCCTGGCCCGCTGGCTCGACGCGCGCGGCTCCGGCGGCGGCACCGTGGTCGTCGGCCGCGACGCGCGCACCGGATCGGCCGAGTTCTTCGCCGCCGCCACAGAGGTTCTCGCGGCCGCCGGTTTCGACGTCGTGGCGTTGCCGCGCCCGCTCCCGACCCCGGTGACGGCGTACGCCGTGCGGACGCTCGACGCGGTCGCGGGTGTGCAGATCACCGCGTCGCACAACCCGGCCACGGACAACGGCTACAAGGTCTACACCCGCGGCGGCGCACAACTGGTCGAGCCGGACGACCGGGAGATCGAGGCGGCGATCGACGCCGTCGGCGACGCGGCGTCGGTGCCGCGCGTCACCGTCGCACCCGCGGGGGACGAACTGGTGGCACGGTATCTCGCGCGCGTCGCGTCGCTGCCGCGCTCCGCGGCGCGGGAACTCCGCGTCGCACTGACGCCGCTGCACGGCGTCGGCGGGGAGACCGCGGTGGCAGCCCTGCGCGCGGCCGGCTTCGGCGACGTGCATGTCGTCGACGCACAGTTCGCGCCCGACCCGCGCTTTCCCACCGTCGAGTTCCCCAACCCGGAGGAGCCGGGGTCCGCCGACGCCCTGCTCGCGCTCGCTGCCGAGGTCGGCGCCGACATCGCCGTCGCCCTCGATCCCGATGCCGACCGGTGTGCCGTGGGCGTCCCCACGCCCGACGGCTGGCGGATGCTGCGTGGCGACGAGACCGGGGTGCTGCTGGGCGACCGGATTCTCGCGGGGGCCCCGCGCGGTGCACTGGTGGCGACGACGATCGTCTCCTCGTCCCTGCTCGGCAAGCTCGCCGCCGCGCGGGGCGCCCGCTACGCGCAGACCCTCACGGGCTTCAAGTGGCTCGCCCGCGCGGGCGACGGGCTGGTGTACGCGTACGAAGAGGCCCTCGGACACTGCGTCGACCCGGATGCGGTGCGCGACAAGGACGGCATCGCCACGGCGATCGTCGTCGCGGACTACGCCGCGGAGCTGAAGGCCCGGCGGCGCACGCTCGTCGACGCTCTCGACGCCCTGTACCGCGAATTCGGGCTGCATCTCGGCGATCAGGTCTCGATCCGGGTGACCGACCTCGCGCGGATCGGGGCGATCATGAGCCGGCTGCGGTCCGCGCTGCCGGCCGAACTCGCCGGGGAGCCGGTCACGGCCACCGACCTCGCGACGGCGGCCGGCCCGCTGCGCACGGACGCGGTGGTACTCGAGGGGGCGTCGGTGCGCGTCGTGGTGCGGCCCTCGGGCACCGAGCCGAAGCTCAAGTGCTATCTCGAGGCGGTCGCCCCGGACGGTGACCGCGGCGGCGCGACGGCGCGCCTACGGGCGTTGCGCGCGTGGGCATCCGCGCTGAGCGACGGGTAACCACGCACGTCGGTGCCGGCGGTGCCCGCGTGTCGCGGTCACAGCCGGCACCGGAGCGACGACGATTCTCAAAGGCGGTGCGGCACCCCGTATGTGATGACGGTGTCGTTGTTCGAGGTGACAGCCCTGGCGTACGGGCGGATCGTGACCGGGCCGAGCGCTCCCGAGACCGAGCCGTGGACTCCCGCGAGCCGGACGGTCGCCGCCCTGCCGTCGAACTCCATGTCCTGGACGAATGCCACGTCGGTGATGCCGCCGGGCGCAAGATCGACCTCGATCTCCTGGGAGGGGATGATCGAACCGCCGATCGTCGCGCCGGTGCTCGCGTCGAGCCCGAGCGCGAACTCGGGGGCGAGCTCGACGCCGATGCCGAACTCGTTGCCAACCTCCCAGTCGAGGCTGGGGGTGTTGATGTGCACGATGGCACCGTTGAGGGCGACGGGATAGCCGATCTGGTATCCGATGGTCAGTTTGGTGTCCTGGAAGGAATCCGCGTCCGGCCCGGTGATGTTGACCGATACGACCTCGTCGTGGAAGAACTCGAAGCTGACGGGCGAGCTGTCGAGCGGCGGATAGGACTGGATCGACGTGTCGGCCTGGAGCACTTCGATGGCGTTGTTGTTGCCGAGGGGCAGCGTCCGGGCATTGTCGACAGCGGCTCCGGCACTGCCGGACCCCACCACCATGCCCAGCACTGCGGCCGCACCGAGTGCGGTGGCCCGGGCGCACTGTCGAAACCTGTTGCCGGAGAAGGTGTTGATCATCGAGCGGACCTCATTTTCGTGGACGGTCGAGGGCAGTGGACGAACCAACCGATCTCGGCGAGCGTAACCACAGAAGCCCCGTCCGGAAGGCGAGTTGATCATCTTCGCCGAAACGAGACGGAATCGGCCGGACACACCGCCGCTCCGGACCGGACCCCCTCACGTCCGGCACCGCGACCGGAATCTCTTCCTGTCCTGCGGTTTCGCGGGTTCCGGGCCGGATGCCGGCGAGGCGCGCAATGCCGCGGAGCCGACCCGCACCAGATCCCAAAAGAAACTCTATTGTAATCCTGTCACACAACAGACAAAGAGGACATACAAGACTATCTCGGCGCCGATGCGGATCGCTGGTGCGGCGCAAGCGGATCCGCGAGCCGCCTCAGCGAGGTCCGAACTGGCGGTCGCCGGCGTCCCCGAGTCCCGGGACGATGTACCTGTCCTCGTTGAGTCCCTCGTCGATCGTCGCGGTCACCAACCGGACCGGATGACCGGAGTCGGCGAGCGCCGCCACCCCCTCCGGGGCCGCGACCACGCACACCGCGGTGACGTCGGTTGCTCCGCGCGTGACCAGCAGCTCGATCGTGTGGACCATGGAGCCGCCGGTGGCGAGCATCGGGTCGAGCACGTAGACCGGCAGGCCGGACAGGTCGTCCGGGAGCGACTCGAGGTACGGCACCGGCTCGAACGTCTTCTCGTCCCGGGCCAACCCCACGAAGCCCACGCGCGCCTGCGGGATCAGCGCGTGCGCCTGCTCCACCATGCCGAGCCCCGCGCGCAGCACCGGCACCAGCAGCGGGGGCTGCTGCAGGCGCACACCGGTCGTGCTCGCGACGGGCGTGCGCACCTCGAACTGCTCCACCGGGGCGTCCCGGATCGCCTCGTAGATCAGCATCTGGGTAAGCCGGCGCAGCGCGTACCGGAAGGCGGCGTTGTCGCTGCGCTCGTCACGCAGGGTCGTGAGGAGAGCGGCGGCGAGCGGATGGTCGACGACGAGCGAATCCATGCCGGAAGGATAGAACGCGGCCACCGTGTGCCTGCCGCCGAGTGGGGCCGCGGACCACCCGCCCTCGGGCGGCGATCGACGGTCCGTGCCTGCCGGGTTCTCCGTCGCGGTTCTCCGTCTCGGCGCGAAGCCCACCGCAGGTGTGCCATCGTGACAGTCGGGCGTGCGGGGAGACGGGACGGGTGCGCATGTGGGAATTCGTCGACGAGCGGAAGGCGCAGATCGCCTTCAGCGCCTACCAGCACGTGAGCCTGGTCGTGCAGGCCGTCCTCCTCGCCACGATCGTCGCCGTCGTGATCGCGGTGATCGTCACGCGCGTCCCGCGGCTCGAACCGGTGGCGAACGCGCTCAGCGCCATCGGTCTGACGATCCCGTCGTTCGCCCTGCTCGGCATCCTGATCCCGCTCGTCGGAATCGGCGTCACCCCGGCTTTCATCGCCGTGGCGTTCTACGCGGCGCTGCCCGTGCTGCGTAATGCGGTCGTCGGCCTGCAGGGCGTCGACCGGGCGCTCGTCGAGTCGGCGCGAGGCCTCGGCATGGGCGAGGTCGGCACCCTCACCCGCGTACGGCTCCCCCTGGCCTGGCCGGTCATCCTCGCCGGGGTACGGGTCTCCACCCAGATGTCCATGGGGGTCGCCGCCATCGCCGCCTACGTCCTCGGCCCCGGCCTGGGCTCGTTCATCTTCACGGGCCTGTCCCAGATCGGTGGCGCCAACGCCCTGAATTCCGCGCTCGTGGGCACGGTGGGCGTGGTCGTGCTCGCCCTCGCTCTCGACGCACTGCTCCTCGCGATCGGCAAGGTCACCGTCTCGAAGGGAATCCGAGCCCGATGAACACGCCAGCACATTCCGCCGGGGGCATCAGCGGCACCGACATCGACCTGGTCGACGTGGTGAAGACCTTCCCCGGTCAGGCCCGGCCCGCCGTCGACGGACTGAGCCTGCACATCCCGGCGGGCGAGATCGTGATGTTCGTCGGTCCGTCCGGTTGCGGCAAGACCACGTCGCTGAAGATGATCAACCGGCTCGTCGAACCCACCTCCGGCACCATCCTGATCGGGGGTGAGGACGTCCGTTCCGCGGACGTCGACGACCTGCGCCGGCGGATCGGGTACGTGATCCAGGGCGGCAGCCTCTTCCCGCACATGACGGTCGCCCAGAACATCTCGATCGTGCCCCGGCTGCTGGGCTGGGACAAGCGACGGACCGCGGACCGGGTCGTGGAGCTGCTCGAACTGGTCAACCTGGATCCCGGCAAGTACTGCGACCGGTACCCGCGGGAGCTCTCCGGCGGCCAGCAGCAGCGGGTCGGCGTCGCGCGGGGCCTGGCCGCCGACCCGCCCGTGGTGCTGATGGACGAGCCGTTCGGGGCGGTCGATCCGATCACCCGGCACCGGCTGCAGGACGAGCTGCTGCGCATCCACGAGGAACTGCGCAAGACGATCGTGTGCGTCACCCACGACATCGACGAGGCCGTGAAGCTGGGCAACCGCATCCTGATCATGGAGGAGGGCGCGCACGTCGCCCAGTACGACACCCCCGAGGTGATCCTCTCGGCACCGGCGAACCGGTTCGTCGAGAAGTTCGTCGGCGCCGGGTCCACCCTCAAGCAGCTGTCCCTCAGCCGGGTCGACGACCTCGACCTCGCCGACGGCACCACCGCCACCGTGGGAAGCCCCGCCGCCGAGGCTGTCTCCCGCGCCGCGGCGAACGACGACGACACCGTCGTGGTCCTCGACCAGCGACGGCGGCCGGTGGCGTGGCTGTGGGTGCACGAGCTCGAGGGCGCCGAGTCCGTCCCGGCCGGCGAACCGCAAGGCGTGATCACGCTCGATCGGCACGCCACGTTGAACGATGCGCTCGACGCGATGCTCACCTCGGCGCACGGGGCCGCGATCGTGACCGGCCGGCACGACGAATTCCTCGGATTGGTGAACTTCGAGTCCGTCACCAACCGGATCCGCCCCACCGGTCCACGCTCGGCGGGGCCCGGCGCCGACGACACCGGGAGCCGCATATGAGCCTCGACGCCGAGCCGGCCGCGCCGTCGCGCGCCGCGGGAACCGGGACACGCTCGCGCGACGCCGGCGCGGGGCGTGAGAACACGGGGCTGCTCGTCGTCATCCCCGTCCTGGTGGCGGTGGTGTTCGCCGCGTGGGCACTGTGGCGGGGCAACGCCGACCTCGACTCGATCGAGGCCCGGCAACTCGACTGGACCACGATCACGACCCTGCTCTGGCAACACGTCGGGCTCACCGTGGTCTCGGCGATCCTCGTCGTGGCGGTGGCCGTCCCGCTCGGCATCGCCCTGACCCGGCCGAGGTCACGCGCACTCGCACCCGTGGCGGTGGGGATCGCCAACGCGGGCCAGGCGGCCCCGGCCATCGGCCTGATCGTGTTGCTCGCGATCTGGCTCGGCTTCGGATTCGGAACGGCGGTCGTCGCCCTGACCCTGTACGCCGTCCTTCCGGTGCTGCGGAACACGATCACCGGGATCGAGGGCATCGACCCCACGCTCGTCGAGGCCGGCCGCGGAATCGGCATGTCCGGCGCCGGGGTGCTGCTGCGCGTCGAACTGCCGCTCGCCGTACCGGTGATCATGACCGGCGTGCGCACCGCCCTCGTCCTGCTCGTGGGCACCGCCACCTTGGCCACGTTCATCAACGCCGGCGGCCTCGGTTCCCTCATCGTCACCGGCATCACCCTCTTCCGGTATCCGGTGCTCGTCAGCGGGGCCCTGCTCGTGGCGCTGCTCGCCCTGCTCATCGACTGGGCGGGCCGGGTCCTCGAACTCACGGTGCAACCGAAGGGGCTGCGCCGGTGACCCGGATCCTGCTGCCCCGCATCGTCGGATCCCTGCTCGTCGCGGCGACCCTGACCGCCTGCGGACTCGGAACCGCCGGCGGCTTCGTCCCCACCGGCGAGCTCGCCGGTCCCCTGCAGTCCGTCCAACGGCTCGACGGGGCGAGCGTCGCGGTCGGGTCGAAGAACTTCTCGGAAGGAGTCCTGCTCGGGAAGATGGCGGTGATCCTTCTGCGCTCGGCCGGTGCGGACGTCACGGATCTGACCAACATCCCCGGCAGCGCCAGTTCCCGCCAGGCGCAGCTCGAGGGACAGGTCGACCTCCAGTGGGAGTACACCGGAACGGCCTGGATCGCCTACCTCGGACACGAGGAGGCCATCCCGGACGAGCAGGCCCAGTACCAGGCCGTGCGCGACGAGGACCTGCGCGAGAACGATCTGGCGTGGCTGCCGCCCGCCCCCATGAACAACACCTACGGCTTCGCGGCCACCAGCCGCAACGCCCAGCGCCTCGGCGTGGACTCGCTCTCCGACATCGCGAACATCCCGGTCGCCGAACGCACCTTCTGCGTGGAATCCGAGTTCGCCAACCGCAACGACGGCCTGCAGCCGATGCTCGAGACGTACGGGATCCCCCTCGGCTCCGGGGTCCCGCGGGAGAACATCAAGACCCTGGACACCGGGGCGATCTACGAGGCGACGGCCCGGGGCGAATGCAACTTCGGGGAGGTGTTCACCACGGACGGACGGATCGAGGCGCTCGATCTCGCGGTGCTCGAGGACGACCGCACGTTCTTCCCCATCTACAACGTGGCCGTCGTCGTCCGCGAGGAGACCCTCACCGAGAATCCGCAGATCGCCGACCTGTTCGCACCCGTCACCCGGGAGCTGACCGACGAGACCCTCATCGAGCTGAACGGGCAGATCGACGTCGACGGCCGGGAGCCGGCCGAGGTGGCCTACGACTGGCTCGTGGAGAAGGGCTTCATCGAGTAGGACGGGGTGTGCGTGATGGCCGAACGCGCCGAGGCGGCGCCGCGCCTCACCGGCCGGATCCTCCTGACCGTTCTCGGTCCCGCGATCGCCTACGCGATCGCGGCCGTCGACCCGCTGATGCTGACCCTCAATCTGTCCACCGTGGGCCGCGGTCTCGACGTTCCCGCCGACCGGATCGGGATGCTCGCCGCCGCCTCCACCCTCATGGTGGCCGCATCCGTCCTCGCGGTCGGGACTCTCGGCGACCGGTTCGGGCTCGCGCGCATGCTCGTGTGGGCCCTCGTCGCCAACATCGCCGTCGGGTTGCTGTCGTCGCTGGCGCCGAACTATCCGGTGCTGCTGCTGATGCGCTTCCTGGACGGCCTGGCGCTGACCGCGCTGCTGGGACTGTCGCTGGCGCTCGTCACCGCCTCCGTTCCGGCCGAACTGCGGTCGACGGCTCTCGGCGTCCTCATGGCCGTCGACACGGTCCTGTACGGCATCACTCCGGCGGTCGGCGGGTGGGTCGTGGAGACGTTCGGCTGGCGATCGCTGTTCCTCGTCACCCCGCCGCTCGCGCTGCTCGCGCTGACACTGATCGTCCGGTTCGTCGACGAACCACCGCGCCGGGCCGCGGGCGGAGTCGACGTCCTCGGTGTGAGTCTGTTCGGGGTGGCGCTGCTCGGCCTGGTGGCGGGGATCGGAGCGGTGCCCGACGGGCTCACCGAACCGCGCGCCTGGGTGCCTCTGAGCGTCAGCGTCGCCGCCGCCGCGACGTTCGTGTGGCACGAACGCAGGACGCCGGAGCCGGCCCTGAACCTGTCGCTGTTCGGGCGCCGCGCCTTCGTCCTCGCGGTGCTCGCGGTCCTGACCGTGAACCTGCTCGCGGCCGGTCTGGGAACCGTGCTCGGCCAGCTCGGCGACTACGTGCTGGGCATGTCCTCGCAGGCCGTCGGACTGCTGTACCTTCCCGGCACGCTCGTGATCGCCGCGGCGAGCGTGCTGGCCGGCCGGATGATCGCCGCGCACACCGCGCGCCCGGTGCTGGTGACCGGACTGTTGGTCATCGTGCTGAGCGGCCTCGTGACGGCGGCGACGGTCGCCCCGACGATGACGGTCGCGGCGCTCGTCGTGGCGACGTGGACCAGCAATCTGGGCGGATTCGTGGCCGGAACCGCGACCGCCGACACGATCCTCTCGCAGGCCGAGACCGGCAACACCGGGTCGATCGCCGCCGTCCAGCCGGCGTTCGGAATGATGGGCTACGCCCTCGGCCCGACCGTCTACATCCTGCTGCTCGACGCGTTCTACCGGCGAGAAGTGCTCGAGGACGCCGAAACTCGCGGCATCTCGGTCCAGGAGGCGGAGCAGGCCGAGCACGCCGTCACGTTGACGATGTCCCACAGCGGCGGCCCCACCGGGTACGACCCCAACCTGGTGCAGCTCGCCCACGGGCTGACCCTCGGCGTCGACTTCACCGAGGGCGTCGCGACCACCATGCTGATCGTCTCGGCGCTGCCGCTCGTCGTCGCGGTGCTGGTCTTCTTCCTCATGCCGCGACGACCCGACGGCGCCGGCGCGCGCACGCCGTGACGGCGGATCCGCCACTGCCGTGCGCGGATTCGTGCGCCCGGTTCCGGGGCCGGTGCTCCTCGCGGCCGGCCCCGACGGTTGCGGTGTCCCTCCGGAACGGGTTCAGTGCACCAGCTTCAGCCCGATCACGCCCCCGACGATCATGCCCAGGAACACGACTTTCGACGCCGACACCGCCTCCTCGCCCGTGGCCATCGCGAACGCCACGGTGAGCACCGCACCGATCCCCACCCACACCGCGTAGGACGTCCCCACCGGCAGCCGGCGCATGGCATACGCCAGTCCCGCCATGCTCGCGACCAACGCCGCGACGAACACCACCGACGGGCCGAGCCGGCTGAGTCCCCGGGACCGATCCAACGCGGTGGCCCACACCGCCTCCAGCACCCCGGACACCACCAGAACCAACCACGACATCACAGCCTCCGACGGGCCGTCTTGTCGCACACCGGGTACGGCGCCCCTCGTCCGGGAGCCCGGTGAGGCAGGCTCGCGTCCACGGTCCCACACCCCGTGACGGGGAACAAGTTCGCCCTCTGCGTGGCGGGACAGCGGGACGCGCTCGCCCGTGGCGTCCGTACCGCGGGGCCGCAGGGAACCGGGCCGCCGCCCGCTGCGTCCAAGCGGTGGAAGGACGATCCGTTTCCACGGAGGGGAGCAGGCCGAATGGACGCAGGCACCGGCAACGGCAACGGCAACCACGAGGTGGTACGCGCCCGGCCCGGGACGATCGCGGCGTTCGGGCACACCGCCGCGGCCCTGGGCGAGCGGCTGCACGACGCCGCCGCCGACGCACGCGCGGCCGATCCGGCACCGCTCGCGACGGTGTTCGGCCCGGTCGGCGCCGAGTTCCTCGCCGCGTTCGCGGCCACCCACCGCGGCCACGGAGCGGAACTGACCCGTCTCGGTGACACCTTCGACGCCATGGGCGCGATCGCGGGTGCCACCGCGGCCGCCTACGAACGCGTCGTCGCCGCCCAGGCGGCACGGCTGAACGCCGCCGGGGCCCCGCGGTGACCGCGGCGCCGGGGGCGGATCTGCTCACCGCTCCCCTGGCCGAGCTGTTGTCGGCGTTCGGCGCCGGAGCGGTCGGCACCGACCCGGCCGCCGTGCTGCGGTCGTGCGCCGAACTGGTCGACGGCGTGCACTCGGTGGGCCGGGTTGCGCTGGGCGAACTCGCGTGGGACTGGGCGGGGGCCGCGGCGGAGACGGCCGTGCGCAGCGGCGAGCGGGCGCTCGCCGACCTCGTCGCCGCCGCCGACCGCGGGACGGCCATCGCCGACGTCGCGGCGGACGCGACCACGACCGTCCTGACCGGTGCAGCCGAAATCGCCCGGCTGATCGAATCGTTCACGACGCTGGCCGAGCGCTCCGCTCCCCTGGCGGCGCTACCGCAGGGGCAGATGATGTTGCTGGTCGCGGCGATCGAGCACATCGCGGCCGGGCTCGACGTGCTTACCCGGGTCACCTCGTCGCTCGCCGAGCAGACGACCAGGATGGCGGAGCTGATGCCCTCGGAGCCCGCACCGGCAGCACCGACGGCCGGCGATCCGGCCGCCTCACCGGCCGGCGAGCTGCGGGCCTTCGGCGGCAACGGCACCGAGGTGCGGCTGCCCGACGGCAGCGTTGCCGTGGCACCCAATCGGGCGGCGGCCGAGGCGGTGCGTCACGCGCTCTCCCAGCAGGGCACGCCCTACGTGTGGGGTGGCACCGCACCGGGGCAGGGCCTCGACTGCAGCGGCCTGACCCAGTGGGCGTACGGGCAGGCCGGGGTGCAGATTCCGCGCCTTGCGCAGGAGCAGGACGTCGGCACCCCCGTCGAGGCGAGCGCGGTGCAGCCCGGCGACCTCGCGGTGTGGGACGGGCACGTCGCGATGATCGTCGGAAACGGCCTCATGGTCGAGGCCGGCGACCCGGTGCAGCTGTCGCCGATCCGGACCACGAACAGCGGGATGGGGTTCCAGGGCTTCTTCCGTCCCACCGGCCCCACCGGCTAGGCCGGGAACCGAGGGGCGCGGCGTCGCGTCCAACCCGGTATGGACACCGCGGAGACGACCATCACGACGGCGACCGCCCGGAACCGGTCCGGCACCGTCTCGGTGCGCACCACCGAACAGGGCCTGCCCGTCGACCTGCACATCGATCAGAGCGAACTACGTTACGGGGCAGCACAACTGGCCGAACAGATCGTGTCGCTGTGCCGTCGCGCGACACTCGAGGCCGCCGCGCTGCACCGAGAGGAGCTGGCGGGCAGGGGAATGCCGGAGGGACTGCTGAACCGGCTGGGACTGCCCACCCACGACGACGTGCAGCGCGCACGCCGCGACGACGCGCGGACGGCCGGCTCTCCGTCGGCGACCGGGTGGTGAGCGCGATGTCGGCGAGCGATCAGCGGATCACGGAGATCGTGGACGGTGTGCGCACGCGGCTCGGGGCCCTGCAGGACTGTGTGGCCGCACTCGGCGTGGTGTCGGGCGCCGCGACGAGCCCGGACGGCCTCGTGCGGGCCGAGGTGGACGGCAACGGCGCCCTGACCCGGCTGTGGCTCGACGAGGCGCTGAGCGGGCTCCACGCGCGCGACGTGGCGGCATCGATCCTGGCCACGACGCACGAGGCGGCACGGGCCGCCGCCGCCGAACGAGCTCGTCTGCTCGGGGAACTCCGCGGTGCACTCGGGTGACGGTCGTCTCATCGGCGCCCAGCTATGTCTTCGGCCGGGACATGGCTAGGCTTGGCGACCATGGCTGGAGACATCGTCCCGATCGAGCTCGGTCTCACCGACGGCGACGTCGTGACCCTCTGGGCGCCGCGGTGGCGCGAGGGCGACGACGAATGGGAGGCGTTCCTCGGCCACGGTGACGATCTGTACGCGTTCGGTGCGGTGGCCGAGCTCGTCGCGTTCGTCCGCTCCGGCGCCGACAACGACCTCGTCGAGCATCCGGCCTGGCCGGTGGTCGCGAAACTCTCCGCGGAGGAGTTCGAGCCGGACGAGAGCTATTCGTACGACCTGATCGGCGTGCCGGAACTGGTGGCGGACGACGCGGACCCGGAGTCCGTCGCCGAACTGCAGAACACGTTCGACATCGTCTCCGTCCTCGGCGACGTGTGCGAGCTCGAGTCGGTGACGAAGTTCTTCGAACGGGCGGAGATCGAGGCGCTGCTGAGCCACGGTGTCGCGGCGTTCGAGGGCCGCGAGGGCGGGGAGCTGTGGAACCGGGTCGGCTCCGCCGTCGCCGAGGACTGGGACGGGGTGATCGACGCGCTCGACGCCGTCGTGACGTCCCCCGAGGTCGACGCCGGGCTCGTCGCCGAGGCCGAGGCGGAACTCGTCGCGGCCGAGGAGAACATCGTCGAGGCCGAGGACGCCGCCGAGGAGGCGGAGGACGAGGAATACGAGTTCGTCGACGGGGACGAGAACGAGGACACGAGCTTCTGGACGGCGGTCGGAATCGACCCGGTCAAGATCATCGCCTCCGACGGCACGTGGTTCACCCTGCGCTGCTACCTCGACGACGACGCGCTGTTCCTCGGCCGCGACGGGACGATCCTCGTGTTCCCCACGGAGCGGGCGCTGGCGCGCTACCTGGCCGACCACCACGACCACGATCTGGCGGCGCTCAGCACCTACGACGACATCCGGCACGCGGCGACGGACGGTTCCCTCGAGGTCGAGGTGACGGACGAGAACGTGTACGTGCTGCCCGGGATCGCGGACGACATCGAGCACGGTACGGAGGCGGTGGACGCCGATCAGTTGGATCTGGCGGTCGAACTGTTCACCGACGCCGCGAACTACGCCGAGGACGACAGCACCGACGCCGCGCTGGCCGGGTCGACGGAGCTGGGCTGGTTCGTCAACTACGTGCTCGAGCCGGATCCGACGCGGCTCGCGCCCAGCGCGCCGTTCACCGCGGAGGCCGAGGCGTGGCGGGCTCTCGAGCGGGAGTTCGAGACCCGGCTGCACAAGCACTGATCGTCCGGCGGAGCACCCGCCCGACCACCGGCGGGGCGAACAGCGTCCCGGGCGGATCCACCATCGCCGCGACGCGGAAGAATGCGCGGACCACCTCGGGATCCTGCGCGGCGGCGGCGTGGACGAGCGGCAGGTAGCGGTTGGCCAGGCGCACTTTCGCGCTGCGCCGGCCCTCGACCTGCGGCCAGGCGAGGTCGCCGCCGGTGGCCATGTCCCAGGGCACGTCGACGACCTTCGCCATATCCCGGAACCATCGATGCGGGTCCGGCTCCCGGCCGCCCTTCAGGTGTTCGGCGAGCAGCCCGGCTTCGAACGCCGCGATGCTCATTCCCTGCGCGTAGATCGGGTTGAAACTGCATGCGGCGTCGCCGGTCACCAGCAGTCCCTCCGGCAGCCGCCGGCACCGTTCGTAGCGCTGCCGCCGACTCGCCGGAAAGTGGTACGACCGGGGCGCGTCGAGCGGCTCGGCGTCCCGGATCGCGTCGTACACGTCCGGGCGGGGCAGGGACCGCAGGAAGTCCACCCAGCCGTCCGGCGAGGACGGGGGCCGGTGCCCGAGCATGCCCACCGCCGTCACGAGGCAGCGACCGTTCTCGATCGCCTGGATGGCGGCACCGCGCGGGTACAGCGGCGACGGCGCGAGCAGAATCCCCAGGTCGCCGCCCATGAGTGCCGGATCGGAGGCGTAGGTGCGCGTGACGTACGTGAGGTCGACGCGCACCTCCTCCCGCTCGGGCGGGTGGTATCCGAGCCGCTCGAGCCACGCCGGGGTTCGCGAACCACGGCCGGTGGCGTCGACGACGAGATCGGCGTCGAGAACCTCCTCGACGCTGCCGTCCGCCCGGCGGAGCACGCGCACGCCGGTGACCTTTCGGCCGTCCCGGCTCACGGTCAATCCCAGCGCGTCGCAACGATCGACGATCCGCACTCCGGGACGTGCGGCGACGCGGGACCGCACCCGATGTTCGAGATTCGGCCGGCTCGCGCTCACCGCCGTCAGGTCGCTCTCCGCCTGCCGGAGGCGGTGGCCACCGAGATACCAGCGCACGTCGCCGCACTGGTCCACCATCGGTGCACCGTCGCCGGCGAGATCGGCGGTGAGCCCGGGCAGCAGTTCCTCCATCGCGCGCATCCCGCCGGCCACCAGCACATGGATGTGCCGACCCTGCGGTACGCAGCGCCGTGCCGCGGCACCGTCCGGCAGTCTGTCGTGATCGATCACCACCACGTCCGAGTACGCATCCGACAACACCCGCGCGGCGAGCAGACCGGCCGTTCCCGCGCCGAGGACCACGGCGCGATCACCGATACGTGTCACCATTTCCGGCACCTCCTCGTTCGAGTGCGAGAAGCATGCGTCCGGAATCTGCTCGGTCACCAGTCCGTTCGGTGCTCGGTTGTGCTCACTGCCGGCGGCCGTACACCTCCTGGTCCCACAGCCACGACACGATCCGCTCCACCCCGGTGGCCAGGTGCCTCCGATAGGTGCTGAACGGCAGTCCGAGCGCTGCCGCGGCCGACTCCTGGGTCGCCGCCGGCCGCAGATACGTCCGGTCCACGGCCCGCAGCAGTTTGTCGTCGCGGGGATGGTCGGCGAGGGTGGCGACCGCGTCGCGCAGCACCTGCTCGAGCAGCGCGACGTCGGGTTCACCGGCGCCGGCCCGGTCGTGGAGCACCCGGGTGCGCAGCAGGGGATTGCGGGCGAGCAGAGCGTGCTGCCGCAGGTCGTGCAGGCCCTGCTTGACCGACTGCGCGAACTCGGGTTGGGAGAGTACGAGCAGCACGGGTGCGCTGGGCACCGGCGGCGACGGACCGCGGGCCAGCGCCCGTTCCGTCACCCGTTCGAGCCAGGCGCCGACCGGGACGCGCCGGAAATCGTGGGCGAACAGGCCGAATCGGCGGGGACCGACGACGAAGTCGCCGCCGTCGACCCGTGGGAGGTCGGCGACGGCGAAGTAGTCGTCCCACCGGTCCGGCTCGGCCAGGACGAGCACGTCGTAGGCGAGGCCCCGGGTGGTGAGGTATCGCTGCATCGTGAGGATCGGGACCGCGTTGAGCGTCGGCGAGGGATCCTGGTACGTCTCCCGGTCCACGACGAATCGGGTCTGGGTGACGACGTCGCCCTCGCGCACCGGCGTGCCTCGCCGCGCGGCCCGCCATGCCGCCGCGGCCCCGGGGTCGCGGTCCCGGTCCTCTTCGGAGGCGCGGGTGAGGTCCAGCAGCCCGATCACTCCGCGGACGGTTCCGTCCGGGCAGCGCAGAACGAAGAAGCCGTCCGGTTGCCGGTCGAGCCACCGCTGCGCGAGCCGGGCGGACTCGGCTCCCTCCGCGGTCCGGATCAGCTCGACGACCGCCGCGTGCTCGGCGGCGGTGGCGGGTTCCGGATAGTACCGGCCCCAGCTCTCCCACTGCACCGGCGAGAGCACGCCGGCGAGGTGACGGAACACGAACTTCAGGTCGAAGATCGCCTGCTGTTGCCGTCGGCCGGTCGCCGAGTCGAGGGTTCGGTGGATGTGCCGCCACACCCGGCGGAAGACGTCGGCATAGCTGTCGGCGTCCCGCCACCACAGGTCGGCGTCGATGACGTCCCGGGCCAGGTCGTGGGGATGCAGGCCGTCGGCCCCGGTCTCGACGAACGAGAGGCCCCGAAGCCACCGGAATGCGTCGTGGGCGCAGTCGTCGCCGGTGCCCAGCGCGTCCCGCAGGAGCGATTCGGTGGTCACGCGTGCGAGTGCGCACACTTCCAGGGCCCGGCGATGCACGGTGCCCGGTTCCTCGTCGACGAACCGGCGCAGCAGCGTCCCCACGAGGTCGGGACTCAGCGGATCCGCGTCGGCACGTCCGCCGCGGAGCACCGCGTCGGCGAGCAACGACAGCGCCAGCGGATGGCCGTGTGCCACGCGGCAGAGGCGGTCGTGCAGGTCGTCCCGGACCCCGACGGCGCGCAGGTAGTCGACGCTCTCCCGGGGTGCGAGATTGCGCATCGACACCACCCGCAGCAGATCGCCCCATGCGAGGTCCGAGCGCCACTGCGGCGACGGCGGACTCCGCCCCGCGATCACGGTCACCGCGCTGTCCGGCAACCGCGGCAACAGATCCCGGCGGATCCAGCCGTCGATCGGTGCGAGTGCCTCGTACGTGTCGATCACCATCACCAGCCGTTGCCCGGAGGCGGTGGCGATTCGATCCGCGTCCAGGTCGAGATGCTCCGCCAACGAGGCGAGCACGGCGGCCGGGGCGGGAACGAGGTCCCGCCCGTCGAGACGCACGAGGACCGAACCGGCCCCGACGGCGAGATCGGCCACCTCGTCGAGCAGGCTCGTCTTACCGATCCCTCCGGGCCCGTACAGGTACAGCACCGAGAACGGGGGCCGGGGCGAGTCGAGGGCGGCACGTACGAGTTCGAGCTCGGCCGAACGACCGACGAACCGGCGCCGCCGGCGCGCGGCGAGCACGTCGCCGAGAGTTGCCGAGGGCGGGACGCGATCGCCCATACCTCGACCCTACGAGGTGAGGTCCGCCGAGGGTACTGTCCGACGAGGGGACTGTCAGCCGATCAGGACGGCGTAGCCGGGCTTGATCACGTCGTCGATGAGCTCGAGCCGCTGGTCGAACGGCAGGAACGCGGACTTCATCGCGTTGATCGTGAACCGCTCCAGGTCGGACCACCCGTACCCGAACGTCTCGACCAGCCGCATCATCTCCTTGCTCATCGTCGTGTCGCTCATCAGGCGGTTGTCGGTGTTGACGGTGACCCGGAACCGCAGGCGCGCCAGCAGGTCGAACGGATGCTGCTCGAGGGTGTCCACGGCGCCGGTCTGCACGTTCGAACTCGGGCACAGCTCGAGCGGGATCCGCTTGTCGCGGACGTAGTTCGCCAGCAGGCCGAGGGTGGCGGCGCCGTCCGCGGCGACGGTGATGTCGTCGACGATGCGCACGCCGTGGCCGAGGCGGTCGGTGCCGCAGAACGCGATGGCCTCGTGGATGGACGGCAGCCCGAAGGCCTCCCCCGCGTGGATCGTGAAGTGCGCGTTGGCGGCGCGCATGTACTCGAAGGCGTCGAGATGCCGGCTCGGTGGGTAGCCGGCCTCGGCACCGGCGATGTCGAACCCGACGACGCCGCGGTCGCGGAACCGCACCGCGAGTTCGGCGATCTCCCGGGACCGGGCCGCGTGCCGCATCGCGGTGAGCAGCAGCCGCACCCGGATCGGCTGGGCGCCGGAGGCCTCCACCGCGGACTCCCCCGACCGGAACCCCTCGAGCACGTGCTCGACCACGGAGTCCAGGTCCAGCCCCCGCTCGAGATGCTGCTCGGGAGCGAAGCGGACCTCGGCGTAGACGACGCCGTCGGCGGCGAGGTCGAGCACGCATTCGCGGGCGACCCGCTCGAGGCCGTCCGGGGTCTGCATGACGGCCACGGTGTGCGCGAACGTCTCGAGGTACCGCTCGAGCGAGCCGCTGTCGGCCGAGTCCCGGAACCAGCGCGCCAGCTCGGGTTCCGTGCCGGCCGGCAGCCGGTAGCCGCAGGCATCGGCCAGCTCGAGTACGGTTCCCGGCCGCAGACCGCCGTCGAGGTGGTCGTGCAGAAGCACTTTCGGCGCGGTCCGCAGCGCGGATTCGGTCAGTGTCGTCGTCGCCGGCTCCGTCATGCCCCGACGGTAGTCGGCTAGGCGGTGATCCGCTCGACGACGAGCGGCCGTGTCGCCGGCGTGGAGTCGGAGATGTGCACGCCCTCACCGAGCGTCGCCATCGCGGCGGGGAACTTCGCCGGGGTGTCGGTGTGCAGGGTGGCGATCACGTCCCCGGCGCGGACCCGGTCCCCCGGCTTGACGTGCAGCTCGATCCCCGCCGCGGCCTGCACGGGTTCGCCCTGCCGTTCGCGGCCGGCGCCGAGCCGCCACGCGGCCACACCCACCGCCATCGCGTCGAGTTCGGCGAGCACGCCGTCGCCGGGTGCGCGCAGCACCTCGGTGTGCCGGGCGACCGGCAGGGGCGCGTCGGGGTCGCCGCCCTGCGCGGCGATCATCGCGCGCCACCGGTCCATGGCGGTGCCGTCGCGCAACTTGTCCGCGGGGTCGACGTCGTCCCGGCCGACGGCGGCGAGCATCTCGCGGGCGAGGGCGAGGGTCAGCTCGACCACGTCGGGCGGGCCGTCGCCGGCGAGCACCTCGACGGCCTCCCGCACCTCGAGGGCGTTGCCCGCGGTCCGGCCGAGCGGGACGTCCATCCGGGTGAGGAGCGCGACGGTGTGCAGCCCTTCGTCCTCGCCCAGCTCGACCATGGTGCGGGCGAGTTCCCGGGCGTCGCCGAGGTCCTTCATGAAGGCCCCGGAACCGACCTTGACGTCGAGGACGAGGGCGCCGGTGCCCTCGGCGATCTTCTTGCTCATGATCGAGCTGGCGATCAGGGGGATGGACTCGACGGTGCCGGTGACGTCGCGCAGGGCGTAGAGCCGGCGGTCGGCCGGGGCGAGGTCGGCGCCGGCCGCGCAGACGACGGCGCCGACCGCCGGGTCGGCGAGGATTTCGGCGATCTCGGCGATGCTCAGCTCGGCGCGCCAGCCCGGGATCGATTCGAGCTTGTCGAGGGTGCCGCCGGTGTGGCCGAGTCCGCGGCCGGAGAGCTGCGGCACGGCGACGCCGCAGGCGGCGACGAGCGGGGCCAGCGGAAGGGTGATCTTGTCGCCCACACCGCCGGTGGAGTGTTTGTCGACGGTGGGCAGGCCCAGGCCGGTGAAGTCCAGCCGCCGGCCCGAGTCGATCATGGCGGTGGTCCAGCGGGCCGTCTCGGCGCGCGTCATGCCCCGGAAGTAGACGGCCATCGCGAGGGCGGCCATCTGCTCGTCGGCGACGACACCACGCGTGAACGCCTCGATGATCCAGTCGATCTCGGCTCCGCTGAGCTCCTTGCCGTCCCGTTTGCGGGTGATGATGGACAGGGCGTCAGGCACGGTCGGCACCTCCCGCCTCGCGCACCGCGTCCAGGTCACCGGGGCCGAACGCGTCGGGCAGCAGCTCGGCGATGGGGCGCGGACCGCGGCGCGTGTCGACCTCGAGCTCGGGGCCGCCGTGTTCGAGGAGGATCTGCCGGCAGCGTCCGCACGGGCTCAGGACGGCCCCGCGGGCATCGCAGACGGCGACGGCCCGCAACCGCCCGCCACCACCGGAAATCAAGTTACCGACCAGTACACATTCGGCGCACAGACCCACTCCGTGTGAGACATTTTCCACATTGCATCCGACGACGATCCGTCCGTCGTCCACCAGTGCCGCGGCCCCCACGGGGAATCGGGAGTAGGGCGCGTACGCGCGGCCCATCACCTCATGTGCTTTGGCGCGCAAGGTTTTCCAGTCTACGTCCGGCATGGTTGTCCATCCTGTCACGGTGGCCGATTCCACGGTTCACCGGCCCGGCCGGGCCAGATCACAGTTGGAAAGGCAAACCTAACTTGTTATTTGGAGGCCGTACGAACCGCTACTCGAATTAGTTCCCGACTTTCGGATAGGACTAAAGTCGGTCCAAGTCGGTTCAGGTTCACGTCGAGCCCGTGCTGCGGAATCCCCCAGAGGCTGGAGAGGCTCGACGCGTCCACCATTGACGTTGGAGGCACAGCACTCGATGAGCAGCACGACTGAAGCCGCTCCCGCACCGGGGCGCACACGGTCGCTTTACCGGGGAGACCCGGGCATGTGGTCCTGGGTTCTGCACCGGATCACAGGCGTGGCGACATTCTTCTTCCTTTTCGTTCACGTCCTGGACACGGCACTCGTCCGGGTCAATCCCGAGACCTACGACAGTGTCATCGAGACCTACAAGAATCCCGTCGTCGGTCTCATGGAGCTCGGGTTGGTGGCGATGGTGCTCTACCACGCCCTCAACGGCCTGCGCGTGATGCTCGTGGACTTCTGGTCCAAGGGCCCGCAGTACCAGCGGGTGATGCTCTGGACGATCCTGGCGATCTGGTTCGTGGTGATGATCCCCGCCGCCGGTCGCATCTTCTACAACATGTTTGCGGGGCACTGACATGAGCGCAGCGACGAAGAATTGGGCACTGACATGACTGAAGCGAAGACTCTGGGCACGGCGTACGACCGCCCGGCCAGCCTGGACAACCCGCGCTCCCCGCGCCGCGCCGCGAAGAACAACTTCGAGCTCTACGCGTGGCTGTTCATGCGCCTGTCCGGCCTTGCACTGATCATCCTGGTGCTCGGCCACCTGTTCATCATGCTGATGCTGGACGAGGGCGTGCACCGCATCAACTTCGCGTTCGTCGCCGGCCGCTGGTCCAGCCCGTTCTGGCAGTTCTGGGACCTGACGATGCTCTGGCTCGCCCAGCTGCACGGCGGCAACGGCCTGCGCACGGTCATCGCGGACTACTCCCGCAAGGACTCGACCCGATTCTGGCTCAACACGATCCTGGTCGTGTCGATGATCCTGATCATGGGCCTGGGCACCTATGTGATCTTCACCTTCGACCCCAACATCGTTGCGAGCTAGGGGAGCTACGACTTCATGCAGGAACATCGTTATGACGTGGTCATCGTCGGTGCCGGCGGCGCCGGCATGCGTGCGGCCATCGAGGCCGGCCCCCGCGCCCGCACCGCAGTTCTGACCAAGCTCTACCCCACCCGCAGCCACACCGGCGCCGCCCAGGGCGGCATGTGCGCCGCCCTCGCGAACGTCGAGGAGGACAACTGGGAGTGGCACACCTTCGACACCGTCAAGGGTGGCGACTACCTGGTCGACCAGGACGCGGCGGAGATCATGGCCAAGGAGGCCATCGATGCGGTGCTGGACCTCGAGAAGATGGGGCTTCCGTTCAACCGCACGCCCGAGGGCAAGATCGACCAGCGCCGGTTCGGTGGCCACACCCGTGACCACGGCAAGGCCCCGGTGCGTCGCGCCTGCTACGCGGCCGACCGCACCGGCCACATGATCCTGCAGACGCTCTACCAGAACTGCGTCAAGCACGACGTGGAGTTCTTCAACGAGTTCTACGCGCTCGACATCGCGCTGACGGAAACCCCCGAAGGCCCCGTCGCGACCGGCGTCATCGCGTACGAGCTCGCCACCGGCGAGATTCACGTCTTCCATGCCAAGTCGATCGTGTTCGCGACCGGCGGCTCGGGCCGCATGTACAAGACGACGTCCAACGCGCACACCCTCACCGGTGACGGCATGGGCATCATCTTCCGCAAGGGCCTGCCGCTCGAGGACATGGAGTTCCACCAGTTCCATCCGACGGGACTCGCGGGCCTGGGCATCCTGATCTCCGAGGCCGTGCGCGGCGAGGGCGGCATCCTCCGCAACGCCGACGGCGAGCGCTTCATGGAGCGCTACGCCCCCACCATCAAGGACCTCGCGCCCCGCGACATCGTCGCCCGCTCGATGGTGCTCGAGGTGCTCGAGGGCCGCGGCGCCGGCCCGAACAAGGACTACGTCTACATCGACGTGACCCACCTCGGTGAGGACGTCCTCGAGGAGAAGCTCCCGGACATCACCGAGTTCGCCCGCACCTACCTCGGCGTCGACCCTGTCACCGAGCTCGTGCCGGTGTACCCGACCTGCCACTACGTGATGGGCGGCATCCCCACCAAGATCAACGGTGAGGTGCTGCGCAACAACGAGGACGAGGTCCCGGGCCTCTACGCCGCCGGCGAGTGCGCCTGCGTCTCCGTCCACGGCGCCAACCGCCTCGGCACCAACTCGCTGCTCGACATCAACGTGTTCGGCCGCCGCGCCGGCATCGCGGCCGCCGAGTACGCGAACACCCACGACCACGTGGACCTGCCGGAGGACCCGGCCCGCAACGTCGTGGAGTGGCTCGAGCGGATCCTGGGTGCCGGTGGCAAGGAGCGCGTGGCGGACATCCGCAGCGAGCTGCAGCAGTCCATGGACAACAACGCCTCGGTGTTCCGCACCGAGGAGACGCTCAGCAAGGCGCTCGAGGACATCCACGCCCTGAAGGAGCGGTACAAGAACATCACCGTCCAGGACAAGGGCAAGCGCTACAACAGCGACCTGCTCGAGGCCGTCGAGCTGGGCTTCCTGCTCGAAATGGCCGAGGTCACCGTCGCCGGTGCGCTCAACCGGAAGGAGTCGCGCGGCGGCCATGCCCGCGAGGACTACCCGACGCGCGACGACGAGAACTTCCTCAAGCACACCATGGCCTACAAGGAGGGGACGGAGCTGATCTCCCCCATCCGCCTGGACTACAAGCCGGTGGTGCAGACCCGCTACGAGCCGATGGAGCGGAAGTACTGATGACAACCCTCGAGAAGAACGAAGCCGACGTCTCGAACCTGCCTCCCGTGCCAGAGGGTGCCACCATGGTCACCCTCAAGATCGCGCGGTTCAACCCCGAGGACGGCAAGGGTCAGCACTGGGACAGCTTCCAGGTTCCGGCGCTGCCGTCGGACCGCATGCTCAACCTGCTGCTGTACGTGAAGGGCTACCTCGACGGCACCCTCACGTTCCGCCGCAGCTGCGCGCACGGCGTGTGCGGCTCGGACGCCATGCGGATCAACGGCGTCAACCGCCTGGCCTGCAAGATCCTGATGAAGGACATGCTGCCCAAGGACGGCAAGCCGGTGACCATCACCGTCGAGCCGATCCGCGGCCTGCCGGTCGAGAAGGACCTCGTCGTCGACATGGAACCCTTCTTCGACGCGTTCCGCGCGGTGAAGCCGTTCCTCATCGCCACCGGCAACGAGCCGACCCGCGAGCGGATCCAGTCGCAGGCCGACCGGGCCCGCTTCGACGACACCACCAAGTGCATCCTGTGCGCGTGCTGCACCACCTCGTGCCCGGTGTACTGGAACGACGGCAGCTACTTCGGCCCCGCCGCGATCGTCAACGCGCACCGGTTCATCTTCGACAGCCGTGACGAGGGTGCCGCCGAGCGCCTCGACATCCTCAACGACGTCGAGGGCGTGTGGCGCTGCCGCACCACCTTCAACTGCACCGACGCGTGCCCCCGTGGCATCCAGGTGACGAAGGCGATCCAGGAGGTCAAGCGCGCGCTGCTGTTCGCCCGCTGATCTGCTTCTGCTCCACGGTGAAGGTTCCCGTCACCCGGTTCCACCGGGCGACGGGGACCTTCACCCGTTTCAGGGAACCACCACGCCGCGGCCGCGGATGCTGCCCTCGCGCAGCCGCCGGTACGCCGCCGGCCCCTCGTCGAGGGTGAACGTCTCGGTGTGGATGTCCAGCCGGCCGGCGCGGGCCAGCGCGACGACCTCCATCAGTTCCGACCGGGTGCCCCAGTACGGGGTCACGACGGAGGCGCCGAACGGGATCATGAAGAACCCGACCTTGGCGTGTGCGCCGGCGTGGATGCCCACGACCGAGATGTGCCCGTCGACCGCGACCACCTGCTGCGCCGTGTCGATCGTCGACTGGGCGCCGACGAAGTCGAACACCGCCGTCGCGCCCTGACCGCCGGTCAGTTCCCGGATCGCGGCCGCCGCACCGGCGCCCGACTTCACCGCCGCGTCGGCGCCGACCTCGCGGGCGAGAGCGAGACGGTCGTCGTCGAGGTCGACGGCGATCACGCGGGCCGCGCTGACGGCGCGCAGGATCTGGATGCCGACGTGGCCGAGCCCGCCGACACCGATGACGACGGCCGTCGAGCCCGGCCCCAGCAGCGGCAGGACCCGGGAGATCGCGTGGTACGGCGTCAGACCGGCGTCGGTGAGCGGCGCCGCGGCGACCGGGTCGAGGTCTCCGATCGGGACGAGGTGGCGCGCCGAATCGACGATCATGTACTCGGCCATCGACCCGGGCGAGCCGAGACCGGGTGGCGTGATGCCCAGGTCGGCGGCGCGGGTGCAGTAGTTCTCCCGGCCGCGCGCGCAGGCGTGGCACGCACCGCAGCCCCACGGCCCGTACACGGCGACGGCGTCCCCCACCCCGAATCCCGTGACGCCCTCGCCGAGTTCGGCGACGGTGCCGACACCCTCGTGGCCGAGGGTGAGCGGCAGGCCGTAGGCGTACTGCGCCGCCGGCATGTCCATCACGAAGATGTCCGAGTGGCACAGCCCGGCCGCGGTGACCTTCAGCAGGATCTCACCCGGCCCGGGCGTCGGGGTGGGGATGTCGACAACGACCGGCTCGGAGCCGATCTCGGTGTACTGGACGGCTTTCATGCGCCCGACTCTACGGCCGGGGGTGCGTGCCCGCCCGATACTGCAGCGAATCTTCCGCTGCGCGACGCCGGCCGTTCCGGCCCCGGACGTCAGGCGACACGGACGAGCATCTTGCCGACGTTGCGCCCGCGCATCAGGTCGAGGAAGGCATCGACCGAGTTGTCGATCCCGTCGACGATCGTCTCGTCGAACACCACGTCGCCGGCGGCGAGCCACGGCCCCATCTTCGCCGCGAATTCGGGGAAGAGGTGGGTGTAGTGGCCGAGGGTGAAGCCCTGCAGGGTCAGGCCGCGGGTGATGATGTTGGCCATGTTGTCCGGCCCGGGCGTGCGCTCGGTGTTGTTGTACAGGGCGATCGCGCCGCACAGGGCGGCCCGGCCACCGTCGCGCAGGACGTCGAGCGCGGCTTCGAGGTGGTCGCCACCGACGTTGTCGAAGTACACGTCGATGCCGTCGGGTGCCGCACGGCGGAGCTGGCGCCGCACGGGCGCCGACTTGTAGTCGAACGCGTCGTCGTAGCCGTAGCGCTCGGTGAGCATCGCGACCTTGCTCTCGGAGCCGGCGGAGCCGAGCACCCGGCTCGCACCCTCGAGCCGGGCGATCTGTCCGGCGGCGGTGCCCACCGCTCCGGCGGCCCCGGAGACGAAGACGGTGTCACCCGGCTGCATGCGGGCGATGTGCATCAGACCGACGTAGGCGGTCAGCCCCGTCAGGCCGAGGATGCCGAGGTAGGCGGAAATCGGAACCCCCGGAAGCTCGTCGACCACACGGAAGGCCCTGGCGTCGCCCTGCGCGACGTCGCGCCAGCCCAGATCGTGCAGCACGACCGAGTCGACGGGGTGGGCCGGCGACGTCGACTCCACGACGCGGCCGACGGCGCCGCCGGTCATGGTCTCGCCCAGGGCGAACGGCGGGATGTAGGACTTGACGTCGTTCATCCGTCCCCGCATGTAGGGGTCGACCGAGACGAACTCGTTGACGACGCGGACCTGGTTCGGACCGAGGTCGGGCAGGTCGACCGTCACGGCGCGGAAGTCGTCGTGCGACGGCCAGCCGACGGGGCGCCGGACCAGTTGGATCTGGGTGCTAGAGGTCACCGGGTGTGAACCTTCCTCACGTCTCGAGCCGCTGGGACCGTCCCGGCAGCTCCGGAGTATTGAACTGACCTTTCCAATATATACTGGACCGGTCATTGCACAACGGAGATCGGAAGGGCGCATGGGACGGCCACCGGGGTTCGACACCGCCGACGTCGTGGAACAGGCACGGGACTTGTTCTGGGACAAGGGTTTCGAGGCCACCTCCGTCCCCGAGCTCGAGCGGGCGACGGGCCTGAACCGATCGAGCCTCTACAACGCCTTCACCAGCAAGCGCGGGTTGTTCGACGCCGCCGTTCGCGACTACCTCGACCGCGTCGTGGGACCCCGGCTGCGCGTCCTCACCGACGAACCGACCGCCCCCGATGCGGCGGCGCGCTACTTCCGGGCGCTGGCCCGCACCGTCGCGGCCCTACCGGACGACTCGCCGCGCCGCGGCTGCCTGCTCCTCAACAGCGCAGCCGGCCTCGCCGCGCACGACGAGACGCAACGCGCGGTCGTCACCGCCTACCGCACCGAGCTGGCGACCGCGTTCGCGCACGCGCTGCGCGCCCTCGATCCCGCCGCCGACGACGAGACGCTCGCCCGGCGGGTGCGGGTACTGACGTCGCTGTCGACGAGCACCCTGCTCCTCGCCCGCGTCGACCGCGACGAGGCGGTCGCTACCGCCGAAACCGCGATCGCGCAGCTCGACGAATGGCGCGCGAGCGCTCGCTGAGCAGGACCCCGCCGAGCGCTCCGGCACCGACGAGCGCCAGACCGCCCCGCAGCCCGGGCCCCTCGTGCACCTCCACGCGCGGCGTGATCCGTGCCGGCTCCGGGGGCGGCACGTGAGCCATGACCAGATTCTCCTTGGACGATGCCGCCCACGCCGTGGCGAACAACACCATCCGGGCGGTCAGGTTCGCGAACACCAGCACACCGAGAATCGGGCCGAACGCCACCCCGGCGGGGCCGCTGGTGACCCGGGAGAGGTAGATCGAACCGACCTGCTTGAAGACCTCGAACGCCACGGCGGCGAGCAGACCGGCG
>NZ_WVTE01000044.1:0-14762 GCF_009939605.1 Rhodococcus sp. YH1
TGCACTTCTCCGAGATCCAGGGCGGCGGCTTCCGCACCCTCGAGGAGAACCAGCGCGTGAGCTTCGAGGTCGGCCAGGGTCAGAAGGGCCCGCAGGCCACCGGCGTCACCGTCATCGGCTGACACACCCGCCTCACCGGCCGGATGTCACACGAGTTCGGTTCGATCGAATACGTGTGACATCCGGTCACCGCACGCGCCGGCTCAGTCGCTCACAGCGACGGAGCCGGCGCGTTCGTATCGCCGGGCCAGCAGCTCGTGGCGCCGTCCCGCGTGCAGGCACGCGTCCCGCAGTTCCGGCGGATCCAGCACGGTGAAGTCGACGTCGAACGCCGCGAGCCAGCCCGCGATCGACCCGAGCGACGTGCCGCCGAGCGCCACCGCGCAATGGTCGTCGTCGACCGGTTCGAGGGTGCCCCACTGCTCGTCGACCATGGGCGCGATCGACTCGAACGGCGCGTGCAGCAGCACCCGGGCCCGGACCCGGACCGACCCGCGCGCGATGCCCCGGGCCACGAACTCCGCGGCCCCGCCGGGCGGCAGCCCGCGTGTGGTGAACCGCGGACCGGTGGGGATCTTCGGTTCCATCCGGTCGACGCGGAACGACCGCCACTCCTGCCGGTGCAGATCCCACGCCACCAGATACCACCGTGCCCCGGAGCGCACCAGCCGGTACGGCTCCACCTCCCGCCGCGAGAATCCGCCGTCGTGCGTGCGGTAGTCGAAGCGCAGCCGCTCGTGTGCGTGGCACACCGAGGCGACGGCGGACAGCAGGCCCGCGTCGACCGCGGACGCGGCCGGAGCCTGCTCGACCACGTCCACCCGCAGCGCCTCGAGCCGGTGCCGCAACCGCGACGGCATCACCTGCCGCAGCTTGGCCAGGGCGCGGCCCGAGGCCTCCCCGATGCCCGTCACCGAGCCGGTCGCGCCGGACTGCAGCGCGACCGCCACCGCGACGACCTCCTCGTCGTCGAGCAGCAGCGGCGGCATCTCCGCACCCGCGCCGAGGCGGTACCCGCCGCCGACCCCGACGGTCGCGTCCACCGGGTAGCCGAGGTCGCGAAGCCTGTCGACGTCGCGGCGCACCGTGCGGGTGGTGATCTGCAGGCGCTCGGCGAGCTCGGTGCCGGACCAGTCCCGCCGGGTCTGGAGCAGCGACAGCAGGCGCAGCAGGCGAGCGGACGTTTCGCGCATGGCCCGAGCATGCCAGCGAACGAGGACAGCCGTCGTCCGCAATCGGTTCCGTGCGGGTGCGTAAGCTGTATATCCGTGCTGTCCGTCGTTCCGAGCCCCGTCACCGTGCGGGCGCCGTCCAAGGTGAATCTGCACCTCGCCGTCGGTGACCTGCGCGACGACGGATACCACGAGTTGCGCACGGTCTTCCACGCGCTGTCGCTGAGCGACGAGGTGTCCGTCGCCCGCGCCGACACGCTGAGCCTGCGGGTACGCGGTGCCGACGCCGGGGCCGTCCCCACCGACGCCGGCAACCTTGCGTGGCGGGCGGCGGCCCTGCTCGCCGAGCGCGCCGGACGCGCACCCGAGGTCGCCATCACGATCGACAAGGGCATTCCCGTCGCGGGTGGCATGGCCGGCGGCAGCACCGATGCCGCCGCCACGCTCGTCGCCCTCGACGCCCTGTGGGGGCTCGGTCTCACCCGCGACGACCTCGACGAGTTCGCCGCCGAACTGGGCAGCGACGTCCCGTTCTGCCTGCACGGCGGCACCGCCATCGGCACCGGGCGCGGCGAGCGCCTGGTGCCCGTGCTCTCCCGCGGCACGTTCCACTGGGTGCTGGCCCTCGCCAAGGGCGGCCTGTCCACCCCGGTGGTGTTCCGCGAGCTGGACCGGCTCCGGGCCGAGGGCTCCCCGCCCCGGGTCGGCGGACTCGACAGTCTGCTGCAGGCGCTTGCCGCCGGCGATCCACACGCGCTGGCGCCGCTGCTGGGCAACGACCTGCAGGCCGCTGCCCTGTCGCTCGAGCCCGTGCTGCGGCGCACCCTGCGTGCGGGCGTGGAGGCCGGGGCCCTGGCGGGCATCGTCTCCGGGTCCGGACCCACATGCGCGTTCCTGTGCGCCGACGCCGCCGCGGCGGTGACGGTGAGCGCCGAGCTGGCCGGAGCCGGCGTGTGCCGGACGGTGCGCGTGGCCTCCGGGCCGGTCCCGGGCGCGCGCGTCGTCGACAACTCCCACCACTGATCTCTCGGAAGGCATTGCTCCGCGTGGCGAATCTGATCAACCTCGAACAGGTCTCGAAGTCCTTCGGCATCAAGCCGCTGCTGGACTCGGTGTCCCTCGGCGTGCAGGAAGGTGAACGCATCGGCGTCGTCGGCCTCAACGGCGGCGGCAAGACCACCCTGCTCGAGGTCCTCACCGGCCTCGAGGAGCCCGACTCGGGCCGGGTCAGCCGGGTGGGCGGGCTGCGCATGGCGGTCGTCACCCAGCGCGGTGTTCTGCCGCCCGGGTCCACGGTCGGGCAGGTCGTGCTCGGGCCGTTGGGTGTCGCCGAGCACGAGTGGGCCGGCGACGCCCGGATCCGTTCCGTCCTCGCGGGCATCGGCGTCGACCGGCTCGGCCTCGACGCGCTCGTCGACGGTCTCTCCGGCGGCGAGCGACGGCGCGTCGCGCTCGCGGCCGCGCTCGTGCAGGACCTCGACCTGCTCGTGCTGGACGAACCCACCAACCACCTCGACGTCGAGGGCGTGCAGTGGCTCGCCGAGCACCTGCTCGCCCGGCGCAGCGCCCTCGTCGTCGTCACCCACGACCGGTGGTTCCTCGACACCGTCGCGACCCGCACGTGGGAGGTCGTGAACGGGCAGGTGGAGAGCTACGAGGGCGGCTACAACGACTGGATCTTCGCCCGCGCCGAGCGGGCCCGGCAGGCCGATGCGATGGAGGAACGGCGCCGCAACCTCGCGCGCAAGGAACTGGCGTGGCTGCGGCGCGGGGCTCCGGCGCGCACCTCGAAGCCGCGCTACCGCATCGAGGCGGCGGAGTCGCTGATCGCGAACGTGCCGCCGCCGCGGGACACGGTGGCGCTGGCGTCGTTCGCCAAACGGCGCCTCGGCCGGGTCGTCATCGAACTCGAGGACGCGACGCTGACCACCCCCGACGGCCGGGAATTGGTGCACGACCTCACGTGGCGGCTCGGCCCGGGCGAGCGGATCGGCCTGGTCGGGGTCAACGGATCGGGGAAGACGACGCTGCTGCGCACCCTCGCCGGGGAACTCGAACCGGCGTCGGGTCGTCGCATCCAGGGCAAGACCGTCGAGATCGGTTGGCTGCGACAGGAACTCGACGACCTGCCCACCGACCTGCGGGTGCTCGACGCGGTCAAGGACGTGGCTGAGCGGATCACCCTGGGGGACAAGGAGATCTCGGCCGGCCAGCTCGCCGAACGGCTCGGCTTCACCCCGGCGCGGCAGCGCACCCCCGTCGGCGACCTCTCCGGCGGCGAGCGCCGACGGCTGCAGCTGACCCGGGTGCTCATGGCCGAGCCGAACGTGCTGCTGCTCGACGAGCCCACCAACGACCTGGACATCGACACCCTGCAGCAGCTCGAGGACCTGCTGGACGGCTGGGCGGGCACCATGGTGGTCATCTCCCACGACCGCTACCTGATCGAGCGGATCTGCGACTCGACGTGGGCGCTGTTCGGCGACGGCAGGCTCACCAACCTCCCGGGCGGGATCGACGAGTACCTGCGCCGTCGCGCGGCGCTGGGCGACGGGGACATCCCGTCGTCGGCCTCCACCGTGGCAAAGGCGTCGACTCCGGACCAGATTGCGGCGCAACCGAAGCGCGACGGTGCGGCCGAGCGCGCCGCCCGCAAGGAACTGGCACGGCTCGAGCGGAGCGTGGCGAAGCTGACCGAGCGCGAGGAGAAGCTGCACCACGACCTCGCCGACGCGGCCACCGACCCCGATCGCCTGCAGAAGCTCGACGCCGAGCTGCGCAGCGTGGTCGCGGAGAAGGAGGCCGCCGAGGAGCAGTGGATGGAGCTGGCGGGAGAACTGGAATAGGGACCGGTTACCGGACTGTCTCCGGGACGCGATAGTCGTAGATCCAGCGCTGGTTGTCCCGACGGGACGCAGCGCGCAGGATCACCGGCAGGGCCGCGTCGCGCAGCATCCGGCGGACCGGGCCCACGGACTTGTAGCTGCCGTTGCGCCTGCCCTGCTCCACGATTCGCTCGACCCGGCCGCGGCGCAGGCGCTCGTAGGCCGCGAGCGCGTCGGCGGTGCCGGGGATGTCGCGCAGGCACCGGGCGAGCACGAGGGCGTCCTCGACGGCCATGGATGCACCCTGTCCCGACGACGGCGAGGCGGCGTGCGCCGCGTCGCCGACGAGCACCATACGGTCGGTGCGCCAGGTGGGGACGGTGGGCAGGTCGTAGGTGCTCCATCCGCGGACGATCTCCTCGGTGGCATCGACGATCCGCAGCGCGGGACCGGCGTCGGCGGCGAAGAGGGTGCGCAGTTCGTCGCGCCACCGATCCGGGGTGAGCGCGGCGAGGTCCCCGGGGGCCGGTTCGGTGCGCCGGCCCGGGTTGGCGAACCACCACACGTCACCGTCGGGGTGGGCGAGGTACCCGAAGAAGCACCGCGCGCCGAAGACGAAGTGCGCCGTGCCCGGCTCCACGTCGAGCCGCAGGCCCTTCGCGAACCCGCCGGTGTTGAGGAGGCCGAGGTAGCGGGGCTCGGGGGCGTGGGGGTCGAGGACCGCGCGCGTGCGGGAGTGCAGCCCGTCCGCCCCGATCAGCAGGTGCGCTTCGGCCGACGTGCCGTCGGTGAAGTCGGCCCGCACACCGTCGCCGCAGGGGCGGGCGTCGGCCAGGCGTTTGCCGTATTCGATTCGCACGCCACGACGCAGAGCCTCGTCGCGGAGCACTCGATAGAGGTCGGCGCGCCGGAGGGTGCGGCTTGCCGCGCCGAACGAGGTCACGCCGCCGTTGTCGAACTCGGCCAGCAGTTTCCCGGTGCCACTGCAGATGCGCATCCGGCGGGTCTCCATGCCGACGCCGGCAAGGTCGAGGTCGAGCAGGTGCAGCGCCTCGAGGCCGTTGGTGGCGACGGTGAGGAACGCGCCCACGCCGTCCGCCATCCGGTCGTGCCCTTCGTAGACGACGGGGTGGAGTCCCGCCTGTTGTAGCGCCATTGCCGTGACCGGTCCGGCGATGCCCGCTCCGATGATCGCTACGGTGTTAGTCATACTTACACTATACATAAAATGACCATGACGGACGGGTGGATATGCTCCACCGATGGACACACCGCGCAGATCGGTCCTCGCCATGGCGTTGTTGTCGATGCTCTCCGAGGAACCCATGCACGCCTACCGGATCCAGCAGCTGATCAAGGAGCGGCACAAGGACGACGTCGTCAACGTCGCGCAGCGCAACAGCGTCTATCAGACACTGGACAGGCTGCTGCGCGACGGCCTGATCGAAGTGCAGGCCACCGAGCGGGCCGAGAACCGCCCCGAGCGCACCACCTACCGGCTCACCGAGCCGGGGCGCATGATCCTGCGGCAATGGCTGACGACGATGCTCGCCGAACCGGCACGCGAATTCCCGGAATTCCCGGCCGCTCTGGCATTTCTGCCCAGTCTCACCCCCGACGAGGCGGCCGCAGCATTGCGGGCGCGCGTCGCGGCGCTCGAGCGGAACCTGGAGGCGCTGGCCGCCGGCCTGGCGGACGCGGCCGCGTTCCTGCCGCGGTTGTTCGTCGTCGAGGACGAGTACCGGCGGGCCGTGCTGGCAGCCGAGCTCGGCTACGTGCGCGCGCTCACCGACGACATCGCCGCGGGCCGCCTGCGCTGGTGAGCGCGCGGGCGACCCGCCCCGAGCCGCCTACAATCCCAGCAGCTTGCTGATGATCTCGTTCATGATCTCGGTGGTGCCGCCGCCGATGCCGAGAACGCGGGCATCGCGGAAGTGGCGTTCGACCTCGCTCTCGCGCATGCAGCCGAGGCCGCCGAAGAGCTGCACCGACTCCATCACCGCGTGGTCGCACACCCGGACGGCGAAGTTCTTCGCCATCGACGTCTCGAGCAGCATCGCCTCGCCGTTCACCCAGCGTTCGGCGACGGAGCGGCAGAAGGTGTGGGCCGCAGCGATCTCGGTTGCCGTCTCCGCGAGCCGGTGGCGCACCACCTGACGGCTCGACAGGGGCCGGCCGAACGTCTCGCGCGAACGGACCCACTCCACCGCCAGGTCGTAGCAACGCCGCGCGGTGGCGACGGCCTGGAACGCGAGCGAGAGCCGCTCGCCCTGGAACTGCTGCGCGATCTGTGCGAACCCGCTGTTCTCCTCGCCGATCAGGTTCGCGACGGGCACCCGCACGTCGTCGTAGAACAGCTCGGCGGTGTCCGAGCACAGCCAGCCCATCTTGTCGAGCTTGCGCGAGACCGTGAATCCCGGTGTGCCGGTGGGCACGACGATCAGCGAGATGCCCCCGGCTCCCGCCGCACCCGTGCGGACGGCGGTGGTGACGAAATCGGCGCGCGTGCCGGAGGTGATGTACAGCTTGGCGCCGTTGATCACGTACTCGTCGCCGTCGCGGCGGGCGGTGGTCCGGATGCCCGCGACGTCGGAACCCCCGCCCGGCTCGGTGATACCCAGCGAGCCGATCATCCGGCCCTCGAGGGCGGGCCGGGCGAACCGCTCGATCAGGTCCCGGTTCCCGGACGCGACGATGTGCGGGGTGGCGATGCCGTGGCTGAACAACGCGGAGATCAGGCCGGACGAGCCGCCCGCGAGGATGATCTCCTCGAGGATCGCGAGCATGTCGAGCGGGTTGCCGCCGGAACCGCCGTGCTCCTCGGCGACCGAGGCGCCGAGCAGCCCGGCGTCGGCCGCCGTGCGGTGCAGCTCGGGCGGGACGGCGCCCTCGCGCTCCCAGGTGTCGAGGTGCGGGAGGATCTCCTTGCGGGTGAAGTCGGCGGCGAGCCGGCGCAGCGCGGCCCGCTCGGGGGTGTCCCAGGTTTCCCTGTTCAACGTCGTGGTCATCGTCCGCTCCAGACGGGTGTGCGCTTCTCCATGAAGGCCATGACGCCCTCGAGGGTGTCGGCGCTGGTGGTCAGTCGGGCCAGGGCGGCGTCGGTCGCGGCCCACGCCTGTTCCTCGGACGGGACGATGCCGTCGACGATCCCGCGCGCGATCGTCTTGCTCGCCTGCACGGCCAGGGGTGCGCCGGCGGCGACGAGGTCGGCGAGTTCGAGCGCGGTGGTGAGGAGGTCGGTCCGCGGAACGACGCGGTTGACCAGACCCCAGCGCAGCGCGTCGGCCGCGGCCATCGGCTTGCCGGTGAGCACGAGCTCCATCGCGACGGCCCGCGGGAGGGCTTCGACGATCCGGAACACGCCGCCGGCGCCGGCGATGAGGCCGCGGTGGACCTCGGGCAGCCCGAATTCGGCGGTGTCGGCGGCGACGACGAGGTCGCTCGCGAGGGCGAGCTCGGTACCGCCGCCGAGGGCGGTGCCGTTGACCGCCGCGACGACCGGCTTGGTGATGTGGTGCCTGACCACGCCGGCGAAGCCCCAGTGCGCGGTCTCGGGCGGGGTCACCCCACCCGGGCCGGCGGTGCCGAGCGCCTTGAGATCGGCGCCGCCGCAGAACACGCTGTCCCCGGCGCCGGTGAGGACGACGACGCGTACGTCCGGATCCTTGTCGGCGCGTTCCCACGCCTCGCCGAGGCCGGTGTGCACGTCGGCGTCGATGCTGTTGGCGGCCTTGGGCCGGTTGATGGTGACGAGCAACGTGTGGCCGCGCTGCTCGACCAGGACGACGGGCTCGGTCATGCGGGGGTCTCCTCGGGGACGGGGTCGGTCAGGGTGACGGTGAGGGCGCCACCGCGGTCGACGACGTGGACGGTGTGGCCGGCGAGGTCGGGACCGCCGGCGAGCACCGCCGCGCCCGCCGCATCGGTGTAGCCGGAGACCCGGCGGCCGTCGGGGGTGGTGCCCACCAGGAACCCGATCGCCGGGTGGCCGTCGCGCCCGTATTCTGCGGTGGCCGTGTGGATCTCGACCTCTCCGGTGTAGTCGGCGGCGAACTCGGGTGCGGTGGCGGTCAGCACGCGGGGCTCGGGGTCGCCGACGTACCCGCGGGTGTGCGGGGCGGCGGCGAGCACGACGGTGTGCTGGTAGGTCAGGTAGCCGCCGTTGCCGTGGACGAGGGCGATCTCGGCGTCGGTGCGCAGCCGGCGCGTGACGGCGACGAACGAGTGCAGCGTGTAGCTGTTGAGCGGTCCGCCGAAGAACGAGTGGCCGCCGGTGACGCTCGGGACGGTCTCGCGGGGCAGGCCGAGGTGCTCGATGAGCAACTTCGGCACCACGGGGAAGCAGCTGTAGGCGTCCACGATGTCGAGGTCGGCCGGCCGGAGATCGGTGCGTTCGAGGGTGCGGGCGAGGGCGTCGGCCAGCGCCGCGGACCGGCCGAAGTCGGCGCGGGCGAGGATGTCGGCCGGCTCGGTCGCGCCTGCACCGCCCCACACGTACACGATCCGGTCCTCGGCGACGCCGAGCTCGCGGGCGGTCGCGAGGGAGGTGACGACGACGGCGGCCGCCTGGTCGACGAACGGCATCGCGTTGAGCAGCAGCGGGTACGGGGCGGTGACCATCCGGTTGCGGGGGCCGACGGCGGTGATGTCCTCGGCGGTGCGCAGGTCCGGGTTCCAGGCGGCGGGGTTGCGGCCGGCGATCTCCGAGAACGCGGCGTACAGCTGGGCGGACCAGGCCAGCGACTCGTCGCGGGAGTGACCGAGTTCGTGGCTGAGCCGGGTCTCGAACAGCGGGTAGACGCGCGTGGGTGCGATCATCCCGGCGCGCTGCATGGCGGGGCTGCCGAGGTCGTCGGGGTCGAACGCCGGCGGCCCGCCGGGGTCGGTGGTCCAGCCGAGCGTGGCCGGGTCGGTGCCGGTCTTCGTCGCGGCGGTGACCGAGGCCTGGGACTCGCCGCCGACGAGCAGCGCGACACCCGCGGCGCTGGTGGCGATCTCGTGGGCGATCCGGTCGAGCAGGGCGGCCGGCCAGTGCCCGCCGATGGGGCTGGTGTGGGTGCGGACCGCTGCGGCGCCGAGACGCGCGGCGAGCAGGGCGGGCAGGTCGTCGTACGCCCAGCTCGCGGTCTTGACGGCGTACACGGAGTCGATGCGCTGGGCGAGTCCGTCGGCACCGGAGTCGGCGAGGGCGGCCACGGCGGCCTCGTGGATCAGGTCGAGCGGTTCGCGGGGGTCGGCGGGGGCGCCGGCGCGTCCGGAGCGCAGGTCGCCGACGCCGACGACGACGGGTACCCGGGCAGGGTCGGTCATGGCGGTCCTCCGGGGGAGTTGTCCTGGGATCGGTCACCCGCACACTAATACGGACTGATTCAGTCTGTAAATGGGGTGGGGTGTCTGGCACACTGCAGACCGTGACCGAGCCGACCGTCCGTCGCCGGGGCCGACCCCGCGACGCCGACCTCGAGGACCGCGTCTACGACGCGGTGATCGAGGTCTACTCCGAGACCAGCTGGCGCGGCTTCACCATCGACGCGGTCGGCAGGCGCGCCCGGGTGGGCCGCGCGGCGCTGTACCGGCGCTGGGCCACCAAGGACGAGTTGCTCGTGCAGGCCCTCGAGGCGCGTAGCCCGCTGCCGGTGCCGATCGACACCGGATCGTTGCGCTCGGACCTGGTCGAGCTCGTCACCCAGCTGCTGCGCGGCTACCGCACCACGCCCGGGCTGGTGAGCCTGCGCGTCGCGCTCGACGCCCGCGTGCACCCGGACCTGCTGGCCAACCTGACCACCACGCTCAACCGGAGCCGCCTCGTCGCGGCCCGCACCATCGTGCTGCGGGCGGTCGAGCGGGGCGAGCTGCCCCCGGCGGTCTCGGTGACCCTGCTGCTCGAGATGGTCACCGGCGCGGCGCTCAGTCACGTGCTGTTCTCCCTCGCCGACCCGGGATCGGCGGCGGACGACGACGCCTATGCCCGCACGCTCGTCGACGCCGCGATCCGGGCGCTGGTCGCGGAACGGGAACACGATCCAGGTGCCGTGACCTAACTGCAATCGAATTGCCCGGCGAGCCGCCGAAATCGATACCCTCCGAGGGTGATCCCGGCTAGCCTGGCTGACAGGTCTTACCTGTGGTGGGAGGCGCGAGAATGGATCTGCAGGCGATAGGTGAGATCGAGCGGCTGAAGTACCGCTACGCGCGGGCGCTCGACACGAAGTCGTGGATCGAACTGGCCGACACCATGGTTCCCGAGGCCACCGCCGTCTACGGCGAGCACCTGAGTTTCGAGTCGCGCGACGCGTTCCTGAACTTCCTCGAGAACACCCTCGGATCCCACGTCATCACCGAACATCACTGTGGCCATCCCGAGATCGACGTCGAGGGCGACACGGCCACGGGCATCTGGTTCCTGGCCGACACGGTGGTGGTGCCCGAGGACGGGCTGGTGATGCGCGGGTCCGCCTACTACCACGACCGCTACGTGCGCTGCTCCGACGGGCGCTGGCGCATCTCCCACACCGGATACGAAAGAAACTGGGAGACAGTCACATCCGTGTCCGACATGCCCAGCTTCCGGCTCACGTCGAACCGGTGGTCGCTGCTGCAGCAGCCGCCCCGCGCATCCTGAACCACCCGAGAGGAGGGGACCCCGCCCGATGACCGCGACCGACACCGAAGTCTTCCCCCGGGCCGGTGCGCTCCCGTACCTCATCGTGGCGCGCGCCCGCAGCGCCATCGACTGGTACCGGCAGGTGTTCGGCGCGACACTGGCCGCGGACCCCGTGGTGCTGGAGGACGGCCGGATCGGGCACGCCGAGCTGGTCTTTCCGACCGGAATGGTCTACCTCGCGGAGGAGTTCCCCGAGATGGGCCTGGCCGCGCCCGAGGCCGGCGCGACGTCGGTGAGCCTGATGCTGCCGGTCGCCGACACCGACGCCGTTCTCGCGAAGGCCCACGACGCCGGCGGCACCGTCGAGCGCTGGATCGCCGAGAGCCACGGTCACCGCAACGCCACGCTGCTCGATCCGTTCGGGCACCGCTGGCTGCTCATCGGCCCCCCGACCGGTCGCCGGCAGGACGGCACCGCCGGTACCGGACAGTAGGCCGCGGTGCGCCGAGTTCGACACGCGCGCCGCCGGGCTCACACGATCGGCCGTCGGGGGAGCGGCCCGGTAGGCTCCGCCCCGTGACCGACACCTTCATCCGCACCCGCGTCGCCAACGGCATCGGCGAGGTGGTGCTCGACCGGCCGGTGGCGCTCAACGCCCTCGACTCGTCGATGATCCGCGACATGTACGAGGCCCTGCTGGCATGGCGCGACGACCCCGAGATCACCGCGGTGCTGGTCACCAGCGCATCCGACCGGGCGTTCTGCGCGGGCGGCGACATCAAGCCGGTCCGGGACGCCGCCGTGGCCGGCGACACCGCCACGGTGCGGGACTACTTCGCGAACGAGTACCGGCTCGACGAACTGGTCGCCACCTACCCCAAGCCGTATCTCGCGCTCCTCGACGGCGTCACGATGGGCGGCGGGCTGGGCATCTCGGTACACGGCGCGGTGCGCGTCGTGACGGAGAAGGCGATGCTGGCGATGCCGGAGACGGCGATCGGCTTCATCCCCGACGTCGGCGCCAGCCACTTCCTGCCGCGGCTGCGCGGCACCACCGCCCGCTGCGACGCGGTCGGCCTGTATCTGGCGCTGACCGGCGCCCGCGCCGACGCGGGCGACGCCATCGCCGTCGGCCTGGCCACCCACTTCGTTCCCAGTCACCGGATCGAAGCCCTCGCCGACCGGATCCGCGAGGGACACTGGCAGCTGGCGCTCGACGAGTTCGCCGAGGCGGCCCCCGCATCGGCGATCGCCGACCGCTACGCCGACATCGACGCGGTGTTCGGCGACGGCACCGTCGCCGACGCCGTCGAACGGCTCTCCGGCGACCACGACCTCGACGAGCAGTGGGCCGTCACCACCCGCGCGGCGCTGTGCGCGGCGTCCCCGACGAGCCTCTGGGCCACCGCGGAGCTGCTGCGTCGCGGCGCCGAGAGCACCCTGGGCGAGTGCTTCGCGCGGGAACTCGAGGTCGCGGTGCGGATCACCGCCGAGCCCGACTTCGCCGAGGGGGTGCGCGCGGTGCTCGTCGACAAGGACCGCAACCCGTCGTGGTCGCCGCGGGGGATCGGCGAGGTGGACCCGGCCGTCGTCGCGGGGCTGTTCCGGGAGTAGACGCTCGGCCGGCCGCAGTCCCGCGCGGGGAGTGGGGCGCGACGAGACGACGCATCCGCGCACGAAATCCTCAGCAGTGCGGGTTGTTTCGTGCGTTGCTGACCGGCGGGGGCGCGGATGCGGGCGTCAGCGTGCGGTGCGCTGCGGCGCGAGCAGGTCGACGACGATCTCCTGGCCGCCCAGCACGGCGCGGATCTCCGGGTTCTCGAACCCGCCCGCGACGAGGTACTCGCCGAGCAGGGTGAGCAGTTCGTCGGTGCCGATCGTCGGGTCGGAGGCGGGGGGCCGCTGCGCGCGGGCGGCGAGTTCGGTGTGCGCCAGTCGCGCCGCGATCCGCACGGATGCCACTCCCATCGAGTTGCGGCGCGACGCGGCGGTCGGCGTGCTGTCCGCGGCGACGCCGTTCGTGCCGGCGACGATCTCGTCGAAGCTCGGCAGCGAGAGCGGATCGGTGCCGTTGCCACCGGCCTCGTCGGCGACGTCGTGGTCCGCCGCGTGGCTTCCCACCGAGTGCGGGGCGGACGCGCCGTTACCGGTCAGGGTTCCCGGCAGGGGATAGACGAAGGTGCCCGCCCGCTTGGGCCCCGGCGACTCGTCCGCCGGGTCGGAACGGCCGCGCAGCGGCGTGCCGTCGGTCGGTGTGGCCGAGTCGTCGTCCATGAACGCTCCTGACATCCGCGAGCTCGGTCGGCTCGACGGCACAGCAAACTACCAGTAACACCAGCCCCACGCACCACGGACGTCCCTAATCGGCGGTGGCCACCAGCGGCTCGAGGGTGAGCTCGGGAAGTTCCTTCTGGATGTACTGCAGCCGCCACTTGTCGCTCACCAGCGCCAGCAGCACCCCGTCCGAGCGGGTGAAGACCTCGACGCCGCGCTGCCGGTTCAGCTCGTCCGCCGAGGCCGCGTCGGTGCGGCGGGCCAGCGCGTAGCCGAGCGGTTCCATCCGCGGCTCGACGTTGTACTCGGCCTTCATCCGGGCCGCCACCACCTCGAACTGCATGGGACCGACGGCCGCCATCACCGGGGACGCGTCGCCGCGGATGTCGTTGCGCAGGATCTGCACCACGCCTTCGGAGTCGAGTTGATCGACGGCCTTGCGGAACTGCTTGTACTTCGAGGCGCTCTCGGCGCGCAGGATCGAGAAGTGCTCGGGCGCGAACGACGGGATCGGCGGGAACTCCACCTTCCTGTCCACGTACAGGGTGTGCCCGGGCGCGAGAGCCGTGGCGTTGACCAGGCCGACCACGTCGCCGGGGTAGGCGTTCTCGACCGTGGACCGTTCCCGGCCGAACACCGTCAGCGCGTACTTGGTGGCGAACGGCTTGCCCGTCTGCGCGTGCGTGACGACCATGCCGCGCTCGAACACCCCGGACACCACCCGCATGAACGCCAGGCGGTCGCGGTGCGCGGTGTCCATGCCCGCCTGCACCTTGAACACCACGGCGCTGAACGGGTCGTCCACGTTGCGGGAGTTGCCGTTCACGTCGAGCCGGGCGCGCGGCGGCGGCGCCAGCGCGACGAGGGTGTCGAGGATCTGCCGGACACCGAAGTTGAGCATCGCCGACGCGAAGATCACCGGCGAGGTCTGCCCGGCCAGGAACAGCTCCTGGTCGTGGTCCTGCCCGCTGGCCGACAGCAGCTCCGACTCCTCGGCCGCCTCGATCCACGTCTCGCCCTCGCGGTCCTCGGCTTCGCCGGGGGAGAGCCGGTCCTCGGGGGCGATCTTCGCGCCGCCGGCGGTGCGGGTGAACTTGACGTACTCGACCGGTGCGCCGTCCTCGCCGCGGCGCAGCAGGCCGCGGAAGTCGCCGGCGATGCCGACGGGCCAGAACAGGGGGGTGGGGGTCAGGCCGATGCGCTCGTCGATCTCGTCGAGCAGTTCCAGCGGGGTCCGGCCGGGCCGGTCCCACTTGTTGATCACGGTGATGACGGGGATGCCCCGGTGCCGGCACACCTGGAACAGCTTGAGCGTCTGCGGCTCGAGGCCCTTGGCGGCGTCGATGAGCATCACCGCCGCATCCACGGCGGTGAGCACCCGGTAGGTGTCCTCGGAGAAGTCGGAGTGGCCGGGGGTGTCGACGAGGTTGATCACGTTGACGACGTCGTCACCGGACTCCTCGGAGCGATAGTTGAACTGCAGCGCCGTGGAGCTGACGGAGATGCCGCGGGCCTTCTCCATCTCCATCCAGTCGGACACGGTGGACTTGCGCCCGGCCTTGCCGTGCACCGCACCGGCCTCCGCGATGACCTTCGCATGCAGGGCCAGCGCCTCGGTCAGCGTGGACTTGCCGGCGTCCGGGTGGGAGATCACTGCGAAGGTGCGGCGGCGACCCGCTTCCGCGAGCACTTCCTTCGACGACACGGCGGTGGTGCCGGCGTCGTTGCCGGTGGAAACGGGCGGGGTAGTCAACGCAGGAGAACCTCTCGAAGCGGATGTGCGGCTCGTGGATGCGCGCGGGCGGCTCGCGCATCGCAGACAACTCGTCCATGTTACTCGGCGATTGAATGTCGATTTCCGTCAGATTCGGTCACATTCGCCGAAGA
>NZ_WVTE01000045.1:0-14727 GCF_009939605.1 Rhodococcus sp. YH1
GCCGCGACTGGCGCGGCACGACGAGGTGCACCCGGGGCGAGTCGAGGTCCGGGGGTGGTGCCGTCGGGGACGCGGGTTCGGGGCTCGGGTTGGCGGTGGCGGCGAGCGCGGACTTCGTGTCGAACCACTTGGGAAACAGGGCCGAAACCAGTCCGGCGGCACCCAGGACGACGAAGGGGACGACCCAGTAGCCGACGACGGAGAGCGCGTCGGTCTCGTCGCGGACGGTGGCGGAACCGTCGACGATCGGCGGGATCAGCGAGGACACGGTCATCACGGCGAACGCGGCCGCCCACATCCACGTCATCGCGGTGGTGATGTACCGGAAGCCGCCGGATGCCGCGGTCGCGGGATCGACTGTCTCGACGGCGTATTCGCGCACGAACGGTCGTCCGGCGAGGATGCCGCCGAGGACGACGAGCAGCAGTCCGAGATTGCCGACCGGCTGCAGCCAGCGTTCGAGGACGGCGTCGTCGAGCGTGAGCGCGGCGATCAGCAGCAGCGCGAAGACGACGACGGTGCCGATGTCGAGGGAGCGCCACGGCTTCCCGCGCACCCGCTGTACGAGGGGGCCGGCGGCGGCGAGCGCGAGGGCGGCGGCCACGGCGGTGACGAACCCGGTGTTGCCGACGAGGATCCAGTACACAATCCACGGCGCGAATCCGACGACGAGGGACATTCGCGGATTGTCTCCCGCCTCCCGCCGCCGTGGGGGTGCTTCCGCGATACGCCTCAGGAGTTCACGGGAACGAAGATCACGGTTCGCACTTCCTCGGCGGGGGTGCCCGGCGGGCTCCAGTACTCCTCCCACGCGGTGCTCAGGTCGAGGTCGTGCCCCTCCCGGGCGGCCCAGGCGGCGAGGGCCTCGTAGGTGTGCTCGAGCGTGTCGTAGGGACCGAGGTGGGTCTCGGTCGCGACCTGGCCGGCGGGCAGGTCGATCGGGACCACGTGACCGTCGCCGTCGATCCGGGTGGCGACCTCGAAGCCGGCGGCGCCGTCGAAGCCCTCCCTGGTGAAGTTGCGGTAGTACGCGACGGCCGGGCCGGCCGGCGACGTGCCCGCGCCGGCCAGGTACTGTTCGACGGCGCCGTACGCCTCGCCGAGGTGCTCACCGATGTGCGCCACGTCGGTGCTGAACTCCACGGCGGCCAGATGCCTGGCCGGTGCGTGCACGATCTCGGGCATGCGTCCTCCCCTGTCGAAGCCTGGGGCCACGATAGGCGATTCACACTGCCGATTCGTGAACTTCCGGAGACATCGAGCGCCCGGGCTGTGCGGGGGTTGCCGGCGGCCGAATGTCACATCCGGTCGATGCAATCGAATCGATGTGACATTCGGCCCGCACACACGAGCGCTCCGACGACCGTGACAATCGTCACAGCACCGGCCGGACCGCAGCGACCCTCGTCGCGGCGGCGCGACGGGTCCCGCAGCCGGCGGCCCGTGTCCGCTTCGACCCGTTCGCGGCGTCGATGCCGGTCCGATGCTGGACAATTCACGTAGCCGACGGCGCTCGCGGACCCGGCATCGTGCCGCGCGAAAGACCAACGGCCCGAATGTTACTGCCCGGTGTTACCCGGCGGTATTCCCGGGCCCGCCGAGGCCGGACCCCGGAATCGTCCCCCATTTCGATCGTAATCGACTGTCCGCCAGCGGTTCCCGCGCGCGAGGCGGAGAGGGAGCGGCAAACCCCGCCCTGCCGACCACAAAACGTGACAAACCCTCATGTTTCCTTCATGCTGTTAGCGGAAGGATCGTCCCCACCGGGGGGCACTCGGCCGTCGACGACGACGGTCCGCGGGACGAGGCCGACCGCCTGTCCGCCGACACCCAGGCATCCGCCGGGCCAGTCGGTGCACACGTCCGCACGCATACGCCGACACGAGGAGCCGACCGATACATGTTCTTGCTCGCGTTATCAACCCGTGACGCGGGCCTCGACATCGGTTAACTTTTTTCACTCACTGGCGAGAAGCTTCGACGAGCGTCGCACGAGCGCGCACAAACCTGGAGAACGGTGGCAACGAGTATGTTCAAACGGATCGCGGTGGTCAACCGAGGTGAGGCGGCAGTACGCCTCATCAGAGCAGTCCGGGAGCTCAACTCCGAGCACGGCTACGACATCAAGACGATCGCCCTGCACACCGAGGCCGAGCGGCGGGCCATGTTCGTCCGCCAGGCCGACGAGGGCGTCACCCTGCGGCCGTCCACCACGGCCGCCACCCCCTACCTCGATCACGCCGAACTCGAGCGCGCCCTCCTCGAAGCGAAGGCCGACGCCGTGTGGGTCGGCTGGGGCTTCGTGGCCGAGGATCCCGCCTTCGCCGAGGTCTGCGCCCGCCTGAACATCACCTTCATCGGCCCGTCGGCCGAGGCCATGCGCCTGCTCGGCGACAAGGTCGAGGCCAAGCTGCTCGCCGAGAAGGTCGGCGTGCCCGTCGCCCCGTGGTCGGGCGGACCGGTCGAGACCCGCGCCGACGCGCGCCGGCACGCCCAGGCCATCGGCTACCCGCTGATCATCAAGGCCCGTTCCGGCGGCGGCGGCCGCGGCATCCGCAAGGTGTACTCCGAGGACGAGCTCGAGCTCGCCCTCGAGCGCACCCAGGGCGAGGCCGAGCGCTCGTTCGGCGATCCCGTGGTGTTCATCGAGCGTCTCGTCACCGACGCCCGCCACGTCGAGGTCCAGGTCATCGCCGACGGTCACGGCAACGTCTGGGCGCCGGGCGTGCGCGACTGCTCCATCCAGCGCAAGAACCAGAAGGTCATCGAGGAGTCGGCCTCGCCGCTGCTGACCAAGGAGCAGGCCGACCACCTGCGCGCGGTCTCCGCGGACCTCGTGCGCGCCGCCGGGTACTGCGGCGCCGGCACCGTCGAGTACCTGTACCAGCCGGACCTGAAGATCTTCACCTTCCTCGAGGTCAACACCCGCCTGCAGGTCGAGCACCCCATCACCGAGGCCACCACCGGCATCGACCTGGTCAAGCTGCAGATCCTGGTGGCCTCCGGGGAGAAGCTGCCCGGCGACTGCCCGCCCGAGTTCGGTCACGCCGTCGAGGCCCGGCTCAACGCCGAGGACGCCGACAACGGTTTCGCCCCCGCCCCCGGCTCCGTGCAGCTGCTCAAGTTCCCGCTCGGGTCCGGCCTGCGCGTCGACACCGGCATCGCCCAGGGCGACGTCATCCCGCCGGACTACGACTCGATGGTTGCCAAGATCATCGCGTGGGGCCGCGACCGCGACGAGGCCCTGGCCCGCCTGCGCACCGCGCTGCGCGAGACCACCGTCGTCCTCGACGGCGGCACCACCACCAAGTCGTTCCTGCTCGACCTGCTCGACCGCGAGGAGGTCATCTCCGCGTCGGCCGACACCGGCTGGCTCGACCGCACCGGAGCCGGCACCGCCACCGGTCCGTCCCGGGTAGCCGACATCGCGCTGATCGCCACGGCCGTCGACGTCTACGACGCCGAGGAGAGCCACGAGCGCGCCGCGTTCCTCACCTCCGCCCGCGGCGGCCGCCCCCGCGCCGGGCACTCGGTGGGCCGCAAGGTCGAGCTGAGCTACCAGGGCCAGGCCTACGAGCTGCTCGTCGGACAGGTCGGGCCGCACCGCTACCGTGTCGACGCCGGCAGCGGCGAACTCGAGGTGGACGTCGACCGGCTCGGGCAGTTCGAGTCCCGGCTCGTCCTCGCCGGGCGCCGCCACCACATCGTCTCGATCGCCGGCGCCACCGGCTTCCTCGTCGAGGTCGACGGCATCAGCCACCAGATCAGCCAGGACGAGGCCGGCGTCGTGCGCACCCCCGCGCCCGCCGTCGTCGTCGCGGTGCCCGTCGCCCCCGGCGACGAGGTCGAGGCCGGCCAGACGCTCGTGGTGCTCGAGTCCATGAAGATGGAGACCGCGGTGCGCGCGCCCTTCGCCGGCCGCGTCCGCGAGGTCCTCGCCGTGGTCAACTCGCAGGTCGACGCCGGTGCACCGCTGCTGCGTGTCGATCGGATCGCCGAGGAGACCGTCACCGAGACGGTCGAGCGCGTGCAGTTCCCCGCACCCGCCGCCGTCGTGACCGGCGACGCCGCAGCCGACGCGCTGGCCCGGCTCGACGCCCTCGAGGCGCTCGTCACCGGTTACGACGTCTCCGGCAAGCGGACCGCGACGCTGCTCGCCGAGTACGACCGCCTGCGCGGCGAGGCCGCCGGGAACTGCGACCTGGTGCGCGCCGAGCTGGCGCTGCTCACCACGTTCGCCGACGTGTGCGAGCTCTCGCGCAACCGCCCGACGCAGGCCGAGGAGTCCAGCGACGAGCGCGTGCACAGCCCCCGCGAGCACTTCCACGGCTACCTGCAGTCCCTCGACGTCGAGGTCGGCGGCCTGCCCGAGAGCTTCCGGGCGCGGCTGTCGCAGGCGCTGCGGCACTACGACGTCACCGAGCTGGACCGCACCCCCGAGCTCGAGGAGGCCGTCTACCGGCTGTTCCTCGCGCAGCAGCGCATCGAGACGCAGGTTCCGGTGGTCTCGGCACTGCTCGAGCGGTGGCTCGAGGAGACCGAGGGACCGGCCGGCATCTCGCAGGAGCTGAACGAGGTCCTCGACCGGCTCATCGTCGCCACCCAGGTGCGCTACCCGGTGATCGGCGACGCGGCCCGCAACCTGCGCTACCGCCTCTTCGAGGAGCCGGTGATCCGCAAGGTCCGCGAGCAGGTGTACGACGGGGTGCGCGGCAGCCTCGCCCACCTTGCCGACCACCCCTGCGCCGCGGACTACGCGCAGCGCGTCGAGGCACTGGTGGCCACCCCCGAGCCGCTGATCGACCTGCTCGCCCAGCAGATCGCCCGACCGGAAACCGTTCCGGGCCCGCTGCTCGAGGTCATCACCCGCCGCGCCTACAAGATCCGCACGCTCGAGCAGGTGCAGTCCGAGGTGCGCGGCGGCCGGCAGTTCGTCACCGGCAACTTCGATCTGCGCGGCACCCGCCTGTACCTGATCTCCACCGAGGCCCGGCACGCCGAGCTCGAGGCGGCCCTGGACACCGTCGAGGAGTCGGCGCGCACCCTGCCCGGCACCGACAACCTGGTGGTCGACCTGTACCTCGCGTGGGACGACGCCCCCGCCGACGCCGACGCGCAGGCCGAGGCGCTGCGCGCGGTGCTGGCCGGCCGTGAGGTCGCCGCCGCCGCCCGCCGGGTCACGGTGACGGTGTGCCACACCGACCGCGCCGAGGAGCACGTCTTCACCTTCCGCCCGTTCGAGACCGGGTACGCGGAGGAAACCAACATCCGCGACATGCACCCGCTCACCGGTCAGCGCCTGGATCTGTGGCGGCTGAAGAACTTCGTCGGCACCCGCCTGCCGGCGAACCCGGACTCGTACCTGTATCACATTGCGGCGAACGAGAATCCGTCCGACGAGCGGCTCATCGCCCTCGCCGAGGTGCGGGACCTGACCCCGCAGCGCGACGAGACCGGCACGATCGTGGGCCTGCCCGCGTTCGAGCGGGCCCTGTCGAGCTGCCTCGACGCGATCCGCCGGTCGCAGGCCGCCCGCGGCAAGCGCCGCCTCGACGCGAACCGCGTGGTGCTGTTCGTGTGGCCCGAGGTGGATCTGAGCATCGACGACCTGAAGCGGGTCAGCCGTGGGGCGGCCCCGCTCACCGTCGGCGCCGGCCTCGAGGAGATCACCGTCATCGGCTGGTGGCGTGAGACCGCGGAGGCCGAGCCCCGCGAGGTGGCGCTGCGATTCTCGTACCGCTCCGGCGCCGGCGTGGTCGTGCGGGTGACCGATCCGCCGAAGGAGCCGCTGCAGCCGCTCGACGAGTACACCCAGAAGGTCCAGCGCTCCCGCGCCCGCGGCACCGTGTACCCGTACGAGCTGATCCCGCTGCTCACCGGCAGCAAGGGCAGCTTCGTCGAGTACGACCTCGACGACTCCGGGGCGAGCGCAGCGACGGGGGGTGTCACCGGCGCCGTGGTGCCGGTGCAGCGTCCGTACGGCCGGAACAAGGCCGGTCTGGTGGTCGGGCTGGTCACCACCCCGACGCCGCGGTACCCGGAGGGCATGACCCGGGTCGCGCTGTTCGGCGATCCGACGAAGGCGCTCGGCACCGTCGCGGAGGCCGAGTGCGCCCGCGTCGTCGCCGCGATCGACCTGGCCGAGCAGCTCGGCGTCCCGGTCGAGTGGTTCGCGCTGTCCTCCGGCGCCACCATCTCGATGGAGTCCGGCACCGAGAACATGGACTGGGTCTCGCGGGCCCTGCGCCGCATCATCACCTTCACGCAGGCCGGCGGCGAGATCAACGTCGTGGTCACCGGCATCAACGTCGGCGCCCAGCCGTACTGGAACGCCGAGGCGACGATGCTCATGCACACCAAGGGCATCCTGGTGATGACCCCGGACAGTGCGATGGTGCTGACCGGCAAGCAGTCCCTGGACTACTCCGGTGGCGTGTCGGCCGAGGACAACTTCGGTATCGGCGGCTACGACCGCGTTATGGGCCCCAACGGTCAGGCGCAGTACTGGGCGCCGAACCTGTCGGCCGCGGTCGAGGTGCTCTTCGGGCACTACGAGCACGCCTACCTCGCCCCGGGCGAGCGGTTCCCCCGCAAGGCCGAGACCGTCGACCCGATCGAGCGCGACGTCCGGGTGTACCCGCACGTGCACCCGTCGAGCGACTTCACCACGGTGGGCGACATCTTCTCCGCGGAGACCAACCCGGACCGCAAGAAGCCGTTCGACATCCGCACGGTCATGCGCGCGGTGGTCGACCAGGACCACCCGGTGCTCGAGCGGTGGGCGGACATGGCCGACGCCGATACGTCGGTGGTGTTCGACGCCCATCTCGGCGGCAACGCGGTCACGGTGATCGGCATCGAGTCCCGCGCCATCGCCCGCAAGGGCTGGTTCCCCACCGACGGGCCGGACCAGTGGACCTCGGGCACGCTGTTCCCGAAGTCGTCGAAGAAGACCGCGCGGGCGATCAACGCGGCGAGCGGCAACCGCCCCGTGGTGGTGCTGGCGAACCTGTCCGGGTTCGACGGCTCCCCCGAGTCGCTGCGTAACCTGCAGCTCGAGAACGGCGCCGAGATCGGCCGGGCGATCGTCAATTTCGACGGCCCGATCGTCTTCGTCGTGGTCTCCCGCTACCACGGTGGCGCCTTCGTGGTGTTCTCCGGCGCGTTGAACGAGAACATGGAGGTGCTCGCGGTCGAGGGCTCGTTCGCCTCCGTGCTCGGCGGCGCACCCGCCGCGGCGGTGGTGTTCACCCGCGACGTCAATGCGCGCACCGCGGCGGATCCGCGGATCACCGAACTCGAGGCGCAGCTCGCCGCGGCCGAGGACGGCGAGAAGGCCCGCCTGCGGGTCGAGCTGGCAACGCAGCGCACGGCGGTGCGGTCGGAGAAGCTCGGTGAGGTGGCTGCGGAGTTCGAGGCCATCCACAACATCCAGCGCGCCCAGCAGGTCGGCTCCGTGCACTCGATCATCCCTGCCGCGGACCTGCGGCCGGAGATCGTCGCCGCCGTCGAGCGAGGCATGGCGAAGGTGCTCGCGCAGTAACCGCACGATCCCCGAAGGGCCCCGCACCGGTTCGCCGGTGCGGGGCCCTTTCTTGTGCCCTCACGGGTCCGTCACCGTCTCGGCCGGCGTCCCGGGTACTTTCTCCCGCCGGGACGGCCGTACGTCGCCCTGAAGTCGCTGGGCGAGGCGACCGATCCGCGCACACAACCCCCGATCCGGAGTGTCCCAATCCCGGGAAATATGCGATCGTGAGCAAGCTCACAGGTTTGCGGCGGCGTGGAGCCGGGTACCGATTTTCGCCCCCCACACCCCCCGCGCAGGTCGCTACATGCACGCTGTTGGCACGCAGTGCTTTCGAGCCGGCACCCCCCATGCGAGCGGAACAGCCACGGATCGAGCAGTGAATTATGCTGTACTGGAGTACATTTCGCAGGCAGATCACGAATACGCGAACAGACCAGCTGCATGTATGCCGCACTCCTGACCGTGCAGTAGTACCGCGCGCCATTCCGATCGGCCCGCTGCGCGTTGCGTGTTGTGACGAAGGTCCCGGAACGGACATGCAGTCGGCCTGTAGGTGAACATCACCCCAACAATGACCGTAATCCGTTGTTATTCAAGACTATTCAGTATCATTAGCGTAAGTCATTGCTCTGCCAATCATTTTCGGCGAAAGACATGACACATGACGCGCGATGCTGCATCATTGAACTCGACAGGGGAGAACGAGCGGGAGCACTACGTGAATTCGGTTGGCAGGGGCGAATATCGCGAAGCGTGCAGGGACGCTCACATCAGCTGCTCGCGGTAGCACCCACGCCGATCGGACTCCGGGCACCGCCGCTCGGGGCACCGGCATCGCCGGCCCGACACATCTGTACTCGACGGCATCCGTCGAGTTCGCCGCATTCGAGGAGAACCGACATGACCAGCACCATCGAACCGTCGTCCCGTACCACCGTCGCCGGCACCAAGCTGCGCGGCCGCGTCGCATTCGTGACCGGTGGAACGCGCGGCATCGGCGCGGCCATCAGCCGCAGCCTCGCCGCCCAGGGCGCGACGGTGGCCGCCGGGTACGGGCGCAACACCGCCCAGGCCGACCAGTTCCTCGCGGACATCCAGGCGAACGGCCAGAACGGCGTCGAGTACAGCGTGCACAAGGGCGACGTCGCGAACGCGGACGACTGCCGTCGCACCATCAACGAGGTCATCGAGCGGCACGAGCGCCTGGACATCCTCGTCAACAACGCCGGCATCACCATCGACCGCACCGTGCTGAAGATGGAGGACGACGACTGGAACAACGTCATCTCCGTCAACCTCTCCGGCGCCTTCTTCCTGGCCCAGGCCGCCCTGAAGCACATGCTCGAGCGCGGCACCGGTCGCATCGTCAACGTCTCGTCCGTCATCGGCGAGACCGGCAACATCGGCCAGGCGAACTACGCGGCCTCGAAGGCCGGCATGTTCGGCCTGACCAAGACGCTCGCGAAGGAGGCGGCGTTCACGCTGGCCCGCTCCGGCAAGCTCACCCCGGACAGCATCGGCGTCACCGTCAACACCATCACCCCCGGCTTCGTCGCCACCGAGATGGTCGAGACCATCCCGGACAAGGTCCTCGATCGCATCAAGAGCACGATCCCGGTGAACCGCCTGGCCGATCCCGAAGAGATCGCCCGCGTCGTCCACTTCCTGGCCGCCGACGCCTCGTCCTACATCACCGGTCAGGTGTGGGGCGTCAACGGCGGACTCGACATGTGACCCGCTGCACCCAGACACACCTCCGCACTTCTCACTGAACGGTACTTCGGCACATGCAGCCTTTCGAGCTCAACCGACACGGGCGGATCGTCTTCCCGTCCAACTTCTTTCCCGATCTCGATTTCTCGACGATGACGAGCGTCGAGCAGCTCGATGCCGTCATCCGTCGCGATTTCGAGACCAAGGCCCCCACGGTCTCGGAGATCCTCTCGCGCCACGCGCAGGGCGTCTACCGCACCAAGGTCGATCTCATGCGCGACATGGCGCTGAACCTGTTCTGGGCCAACCGCTTCGCGATCACGATGTTCGACAAGCGCCCCACCCGGTGGTCGGACGTGCCGCGCAACCGCGACGACGTCTACATGCCCGTCCTGACGCCATGGCCGGACAGTGAGACGAAGACCGCCCGGGTCGCGGACGCCTACCGCGCCCTGCCCGCGGGCTGGGACGACCCCGCCGAGGACCGGATCTTCGAGACCCTCTTCGACGTCTTCGGCGCCCGCAAGCACATCGCCTCCGGGTTGCCGACGGTCAAGCCCACCGTCGCAGAGCTGATCTCCGATCCGTCGAACCGGACGATGCGCCTCGGTGCGTACAACCCGGACTTCCCCCGGTTCGGCTACGACGAGATCCTCGACTGCCACGAGGACGTCGCCGAGCTCGAGGCGCTGCGGCGCTGGTCGATGGTGCTGCACAACCAGCAGCCGTGGGAGCGAACCCAGGTCGAGCTCACCGAGGTGGGGCAGCTGCGCGACGACGACTACGTCGTGCTCTACTACCCGCGCGACCGGCACGTGCAGCGGTTCATCTCCCGGGTCACCTCGGGTCGGACCGCCCGCGCCGCCGTCCCCGCGAAGGTCGAGCCGGTGCAGCCCTCGCGGCCGTACCCGACGATCGACGTACGCCGCGACTTCGCGGTGCAGCCGCGCATCGAGGCCCTCGCCGTCGCGCACGGTGATCAGGTGTGCACCAACGAGGATCTGATCCGCAACTCGGCCTACAACTGGTCGCCGATGACCGCGGACGAGATCACCGCCAAGACCGGCATCGAGCAGCGCCGCTACACCTCGGGCAGCTTCGAGGACCTCGCGCTGTCGGCGGCGAAGTCGGCGCTCGAGCACGCGCAGGTGGGACCCGAGGACATCGGGGCCGTGATCGTGTGCACCTGCACCAGCGCCCGGCTGATCCCGTCGCTGGCCACGTGGATCTCCGGCGAGCTGGGCATCGCCCAGACCCACGCCTCGTTCGACCTGGTCGCCGCGTGCGCCGGCCTGCCGTACGGGCTGGCGGAGGCCACCCGGATCCTGCAGCAGGTGCAACGGCCGGTGCTGGTGGTGTGCGTGGAGAAGTTCTCCGACAAGATCGGCAATGTGCGCCCCTCCCGCATGATCTTCGGCGACGGCGCGGCTGCGCTCGTGGTCGGCGTGGCGCCCGAGGGCTCCGCACCGGACATCGAGTACATGCAGACCTACGCCAGCGGCCCGAACAGCCAGGTCAACTCGATCATCTGGCCCAACCCGGACTTCGACAACTACATCACCGTCTACGGACCCGAGGTCAAGGCGCTCGCCGGCCGCTATCTGGTCCAGATGCTCGACGACGTGAAGGCCCTGCCCGCCCCGGAGGGCGGCATGGGAACGCTGCTCGACAACATCGACCTGATCGTCCCGCACCAGGCGAACAAGACGATGATCACCGAGCTCGCGGCGGACGCCGGCCTTTCGTCGGACCGCCTGTACTTCAACATCGAGAAGGTGGGCAACGCCTCGTCGGCGAGCATCCCGCTCGCCATCCACGACGCGGTCCGGGACGGGGTGATCACCGAACCCGTGCGGATCTTCGCTCCGGGCTTCGGCGCCGGCGCCGTCGCCGGCTTCACGGTGCTGCGGATCGATCCGGCGGTGGTGGCACCCTTCCGCCCGGTCGACGGTGGGGCCGTGGCCATCGACCCGCTGCGCGCAGCGTCCACCTCGGACGACGTGACACTCGCCTTCGGCTGATCGAACCGTCGTTCCCCGCGTGGGGAATCGTTGCCCGCGTGCGCACCAGCGCACGCGGGCAACGGCTTTCGGTACCGATGCTCAGGGCAGGACGCGGATCCAGTCGACCAGGGCCCGGGCGACCTCGTGCGGAACCTCGGGGATCAGGGCATGCCCGGCCCCGGGGATCAGCACGACCGTGACCCGGTCGGCGCCGAACTGCCCGGTGAGTTCGCCGCGGGTCGGCGCCGGACGGAACACGTCGTCGCCTGCCTGCAGGTCCAGCAGCGGCGACGGCGCGACCGTCCACCATGATTCCTTGTCCGTGGCGGCCATCGCCCGGCGCTGCGCGACGATCGCGGCGGGCCACCAGGCGTCGAGCCACACCGCCGGGTCGTGCCCCTCGGCGAAGAACACCGCCCGCAGGTGCTCGAGCCGCTCGGCATCCGGCAGCGACAGGTCGGAGCACTTGGCGACGCGTTCGGTGAGCGACTCCGGGAACCGGCGGGCGCCCGCGGCGAGAATCGCCACCCCCCGCACCAGGTCGGGCCGATCCGCAGCGAGGACCCGCGCGACGTAATGGCCGAAGGCGTGCCCGGCGAGGACGGCCGGGCCCGCGTCGAGCCGCTCGATCACCTCGGCGACGTCGCGGGCGAGGTCGTGCAGGTCGAGGTCCTCGAGCGGACCGCGGCTCGTGCCCACGCCACGCGGCTGGGGCCGGATCGCACGGAAGCCCTCGGCGGCGAGGTCGGTTGCGATCGGGTCGAACTCGTAGGAGTCGCGGCCGAGGGACGGCAGCAACACCACGGCCGGGCCGGATCCGTCGACGAGCACCTCGATCTCCACGTCGCCGAACGCGACGGTGTGTATATCGCTCATGGCGACATCCTTCCAGTGCCGCCGAGCCGACACCGAATTCCTGAGGCTTGCCGCCGTGGCAGGCGCTCGCAACTGATGCCGGCTCACCGGAGAGGGTGTCTGCTTCCTCCGTGCCGGCGCTGCATCACCACTTCCGACACCGCACCGACCAGAGGCGCGGCCCGGTCCGACGCTTGCATGGCCACTGCCGAAATAATGCGATCCGTTGGGGTCTGACGATTATTCGCCTTCGTCGTCCGCCTTCTCGGCCGGAGCGTCGAGTTCCCACCGGGAGGCTCTGCTGAAATTGTTGCTCGCTGAATATAAATAGCGGCACCGTCTGATAGTCGAGATAGATCAAGGGGGCAGTAGTGGAGATCCGTCACCTGCGCACGTTCCTTGCGGTCGCGGAGGAACTTCACTTCGGCCGGGCAGCCGCGCGGCTTCATATGGCGCAGCCTCCCGTCAGCCAGCAGATCCAGCAGTTGGAGAAGGAGCTCGGCGTCCAGCTGTTCGAGCGCAACACACGGTCCGTCTCACTCACGAAGGCGGGCCAGGCGTTGCAGGGCCCGGCGCAGAAGATTCTGAACGACTTGGACCTGGCAATACGCGCGGCGATGTTCGGCAGCTCGGGAATTGCCGGCAGAGCTTCCTTGGGTTTTGCCAGCGCCAGCAGCCGCCGCGTCCTGCCTCTGATCACCAGGGCCGTCAAGGGCAGCGAACCGGGCATCGACCTTGCTCTCCAGGGGCAGACGTACGGCGGAGCGGTGGTGAATCAGATCCTCTCCGGAAGCCTCGACATGGGTTTGGCTCGTCTGCCTGTCCGCGACCCGTTGATCGACTGGCACATCATCGACTTCGAGACGCTGGTGGCTGCGCTGCCCGAAGACCACCCACTGGCGGCGAAACCGGAGCCGGAAGTCGCCGACCTGGCCGGTGAGCCGTTCGCGACTTTCCCTGGCACGCAAGGCTCTACGGTCAGGGACGCCACGGCGCTGATCGCCCTGCAGGCGGGCTTCTCCCCGCGCATCGTCCAGGAGGCGCCCGATTCCTACACGATCCTCAGTCTCGTCGCCGCCGGTGTCGGGATCACAGTGACTGTCTCCTACGTACAGCACATCCAAATGCCCGGACTTTGCTCTCGGGCGTTTTCCACACCGGTACCGAAAATGGCCGCTGTGCTGGCATGGCACAAGAAAAACAGGAATCCTGCCCTGCAGGCTGTCGTGGCCATCGCCCGAGAGCTCCTGCACACCCGAGCCCGAGCCGGTACTCCTCATCCGGTAACCCGACGTTGCCCCGAAAGGGCCGGATCAGCCCCGATCGGACTCACTGAAGCCCCGGTTCCGCTGGGGTTCTTGTCGTTCCCGTCGACGTACCTTCGGATTGGTTAATCCCCGCTATCGAACTCATAGTGAATTCAGATCAATCAGAATTGGATTGCACCACTGTGGATATGAGAAGCTCTGCGCGGTGGGTCACAACTCCCACCCCGGGGGCCGTGACTCATAGGAGCCGTACCCTCCCTCAACTTCTCCCTTCGATAGGTTCTCCATGCCAACAACAGCCACTGCCGGCGACGGGATACCCGACGGCACAGGGCACTTTCCGAGAAATCAACGGAAGTCCATGATCGCCGGCGTCTCGGGAAACTTCCTCGAATGGTTCGACTGGACCATGTATGCGCTCGTGACCACATACTTGGCCGCCAACTTCTTCGACAAGAACGATCCCCAGTCGGCGCGGCTCTCCACGCTGGCGGTGTTCGCCGGCGACTTCCTCGCCCGCCCGCTCGGCGGGCTGATCCTCGGTTGACTGGGAGATAGGTTGGTACGCAAGACATCACTGGTCATCTGCATGCTCATGATGGGCGCGGGCAGTCTCATGGTCGCAGTGATCCCGACCTACGACTCCATCGGCATCTGGGCCTCGGTTCTCCTTCTGACGGCTCGGCTCATCCAGGGCATCGCCCACTGCGGCGAAAGCGGAAACGCCTACACATACCTGGCCGAGATCGCCCCGGCAAACAAGCGGGGCCTGTGGGGTAGCAGCATCATGATGACGATGCTGCTCGGCGTCATGGCGGCAACCGCGATGAGCATCCTTCAGACGTCGATCATCTCCGAGGACGACATGTCGGAGTTCGGGTGGCGCATCGGCTTTGCCATCGGAGCAGTGCTGGCCATCTTCGCGCTGTTCCTCCGCCGTCAGGCCGAAGAATCCGGATTCTTCGAGGAAGCCAAGGCGGCCGCCGGCACCGCGTCGGTCCGAGTGATCACGCGCCGGCAGCTGGTGATCATCGCCGTCCGCATTCTGATGCTGAGCCTCCTGACCAACGTCCTTTACTACACGTGGGTGAACTTCTCCTCGTCGTTCGCCATTTCCGGCAAGGGCATGGATCCCAACGGGGCTTACATCGCAACGTTCTGCGCACAGATTCTTGCCTTCATCGCACTGCCGTTCTGGGGGCGGCTCTCGGACCGGATCGGGCGCCGCAAGCAACTGGTGTTGTGGGCTGTCGCGGTCATTGTGGTGGTGTTCCCCATCAACTGGGTCCTGACGTCGGCGCCGTGGACCCTGTTCGTGTCGCAGGGAATTGCCCTGCTCGTATGGGGCATCCAGTCGTCG
>NZ_WVTE01000046.1:0-14378 GCF_009939605.1 Rhodococcus sp. YH1
GTGTACACGCCCGAGGACCTGCAGCAGGTCCAGGACGAGATCAACGGCCGCCCCCGGCAGACGCTACGCTGGCGCACGCCAACCGAAGCGTTCACCGAGCTTGTCGCATCGGCCGCCTGAAACCGCCTGGATCGAATGCGTGTGACATTCGGCCGCGGCGATCCTGCGGCGCTCAGGACATCGACGGTTCCTGCGACGGCAGGGTGAACACACAACTCTCCCCGGCCCCGAGTTCGCACACCTGGCCGTCGAGACCCACCCGGACGGGGCCGTGGAACCCTTCGGGCTGAGCGAGCACCGTCAACTCGTTGCCGACGATGCGCACCCGCAGTGGCGTGCCCCGGAACCGGATCGAGAAGGACACGCCGTCGAGCCGGTCCACCAGCCGGGGCCGGAACAGCAGCACGCCCTTGTAGACCCGGGCCCCGACGAAGCTGCTCTGGAGCAGGTCCAGCGTGCCGGACATGACCCCCATGTGGATGCCTTCCTTGGTGGTTCCGCCCTGTATGTCACTGACGTCGCTCTCGAGAGCCACCATGAAGCGCTCCCACGAACTGGGCGGGTGGATGTCGGCGAGCACGCCGGCGAACGTGACGTGGCTGAGCGTCGACCCGTGCGAGGTCCGTTGGTCGTAGTACTCGATGGTGCGCCGGGCCAGTTCCTGGTCGTACGGATAACCCAGCCGCTCGAACGTCGCGTGCAACTCGTCGTCGTCGAACAGGAAGAACAGCATCACCGTGTCGGCCTGCTTGGCCATCTTGAACCGGTTCGGATCCTCGCCCTCCGCCCGGAGGATGCGATCGAGCCGCTGGATGTTGGGGTAGGCGGCACGGTAGTGCTCCCAATCGAGCTCCTCGAGCTCGTCGTAGCCCTCGAACTGGCTGATGACCCCCTCGTGGAAGGGCACGAACATCCGCCGGCTCATGTCGTCCCACGTGTGCAGCTCCTCGTCGGTCACCGCGAGCTGGGCGAGCAGGGCGCTGCGGCGGCTGGCCGAGAGCGAGTCGAGCACCGCCGGCACCGTCGCCATGATCCAGGCCACCATGACGTTGGTGTAGGCGTTGTTGCGCAGTCCGTCCTCGGACGCGCCGGGATGGCGCTCGTGGAACTCGTCCGGCCCCATCACACCGTGGATCTCGTAGCGTTCGCGCTCTGGGTTGAAGTGGGCGGTCGACGCCCAGAATCGGGCGATCTCGAGCATGAGCTCGGCGCCGTAGTCGGCCAGGAACTCCGTGTCGTCGGTCGCCTGCAGGAAGCGCCACACGTTGTAGAAGATCGCCGCGTTGACGTGCCGCTGATTGCGGCTGAGGTCTGGATCCCACTGTCCGGAAAGGGGATTGAGATGGACGGCCTGGGTCTCCTCGGTGCCGTCGCTGCCGCTCTGCCAGGGGAACATCGCACCGCGGTACCCGGCCTCCTCGGCCGCGGCCTGGGCCTCCGACAACCGTCGGTACCGGTAGAGCAGCAGGCTCCGGGTCACCTCCGGCATCCGCAGGTTCAGGAAGGGGTAGATGTACATCTCGTCCCAGAACACGTGCCCCCGGTAGGCCTCCCCGTTGAGGCCCCGCGCCGGCACCCCGACGTCGTGCCGCGCCGTGTGCCGGGAACAGACCTGCAGCACGTGCGCCACGTGGAGCCGCAGCAGCAGGTGGGCGCGCGGCTCGCTGGGCAGCCGGACGTCGCAGATGTCCCACAGCTCGTCCCACGCCGCCTCGTGCTCGGCGTACGCGGCGGCGAAGTCGGGGTACCGCAGCACGTGCCGGCCGGACGCGGCCAGCGCCTCGGTGATCGCATTGTCCCGGGAGGTGAACAACGAGACCATCTTCTCCACGCGTGTCGGCCGGCCCTCCTCGACATCGAAGCAGAGCACCTGCTGGATGTAGTCCTCCATCTGGTACAGCGAGCGGTCCACCTCCACGGGTCCGTCGTCGTAACCTTCCCCGCGGAAGACCCGGGTGCGTGCGGCCTCGGCGACGTAGATGTCGGACTGGCGGGTCTGCACCCGCAGGGCGATCGTCTCGGTGCCGAACGTGCGCGGGGACACCGGATCCAGATGGCGGCCTTCGAGCTGCCGGTAGCGGGCGACGATCTGGTTCGTGACGCGACCGTCCAGCGCGGAGACCACCTCGATCTGCCCCGACCAGTTCTCCGGGACGAGCGTCCACTCGATCCCGGCCTGGTGGCTGTGGGCCATGCTCACGAAGCGGCGGCTCCGCAGCGTCGTCTCCCGCCCGAAGCGGTCCCGGAACCGCAGCTCGCGCATCACCGTGGCGAGCCGGATGTCGTAGGTGTGCCGGTAGGACAGCACGTCGACGTTGTCGAGCCGGACCGCGTCCTGGCCCTCGATGCGCAGCTTGAGGACGAGCCAGTTGGACACGTTGACCAGGTCCTCGTTGAGCACCGGGCGTCCGCCCATGATCGTGGTCTCGCGGTTGTAGATCCCGTGCACATAGGTGCCGGGATAGTGGATGGGGCTCATGTCCTCCCACTCGGCGGTGCCGCGCGTGCAGAAGTAGCCGTTCCCGGTGGAGGTCAGCGCCTCCCGCAGTCCCTCCGACGCGCTGTCGAACCGGTCGTAGTCGAGTTCGAACTTCGGCTCCTGCACGACGTTCCCTCCCGGACTCCCGTGGCGTGGTCCGCGGTCACCGCGCCAGTGCGGTCAGAAAGCGCTCCACCTCGTCGACGGAGGAGAGCACGAACTCGGCGGCCGTGGTCCGGCCTGCCATCTCCGGATCGTCCGCCCGGCCGACGAGGATGCCGATCCCACGTCCGCGCAGCGCCCGGAAGGCGTCCTCGTCGGTGATGTCGTCGCCCAGGTACACCGGTACGGTGTCGGCGGAGTCGAGGTCGAGCACCTCGATCAGGTACAGCACGGCTCGGCCCTTGTCCCAGTCGACGGCGGGCGCGAGCTCGTACACCATCTTCCCCGGGGTGACCTTCAGCTCGCCGCGGTACTCGGCGAGCAGCCCCTGCACGACCGTCGCGATCCGGTTCCGGTCGGCGGGTTCGGCGAGCCGGTAGTGCACGGCGACCGACGCCCGTTTGGGCTCCACCAGCGCCCCGGGGATCGCCCCGATCTCGGTGCGGAGCCGGTCGGTCACCGCCGCGACGAGGTCCGCGAACCGGGCGACGCGGTCGTCGGAGACGGAGCCGCGTTGCGGGGTCCAGATGTCGAAGCCGTGGCTGCCGGCCACCACCAGGTCGTCGATACCCATCAGCTGCTGCACCACCGCCCGGTCCCGGCCGGTGACGACGCATACCGGGCAGCGTGACGCGAGTTCCCGGACCACGGTGCGCATGCCGTCCGAGATCACCGCGTCCTCCGGTCGCGGCACGATCGGAGTGAGTACTCCGTCGTAGTCCAGGAACACCGCCGGCCGGCACTCCGCCAGCCGACGGGTCAGGCTTTCGTTCCCCAGCGCGCGAGGCAGATCGCGGACCGAAGTTTCCTCCATCATCGGGGCACCCCCTGTGGCGCGGCGGACGCCGCGCCTGCGGCACGGCCACGGTCTACCCTTCCACTGTAGGACCGTGTCGTGGGACGAGGGGGGTATCCGTCCGCACCCGCGGTACGGGTGTGGGCACTACGACGGCCCGCGGGTTCGTAGACTTCAGCCATGACGTCCGGCGCAATGTTCGACCCCGCCGACGTGCAGCGCGCCGTTGCGGCACTGCACACGCCGGACATCGACCGGTGGGCCCACCGCTTCGAACTGTTGTCCGACGTGAACCGGCTGCGCTTGTTGCTGTGCCTGCACCACGCGCCGGGCATCTGTGTCACGGACCTTGCCGCAGCCCTGGAGATGACCGGCACCGCGGTGTCCCACGCGCTGCGCCTGCTGCGCAACCAGGGCTGGGTGGCTGCGGAGCGTGAGGGTCGTATGGTGCGGTACCGCCTCGTGGACGAGACGGTCCACGAGTTGCTGCATTCGATCGGCGCGACCCACCAGCACGCCGGGCACACGCACCCGGACCGTGACCACGCCGCCCCGGAGAACGGAAGCATCTGATTCCGCGTCCCCGGGGCGGGCCCGCGGCCTATCGTGAAGACGAGCCCGTGAGGTGGGCGGAGTGGGGCCGCGATGCATGAATTGTCGATCGCGCAGAGCGTGGTGGATGCGGTGTGCGAGCACGCCGGCGACCGTCGCGTGCACAGTGTGCGCGTCGCGGTGGGAGCGCTGTGTGCCGTGATCCCCGACTCGATGCTGTTCTGCTTCGAACTGGTCACGGTGGGCACCGTCGCGGAAGGTGCACGGTTGGACATCGAGACGCCCGCCGGTGTCGGGCACTGTCGGGGCTGCGGGTCCGAGTTCGCATTGTTCGATCCGATTCTGTTGTGCTCCTGTGGAAGTGCCGATGTCGAAGTGCGGTCGGGCCGCGAGCTTCGCATCGTGTCGATGGAGGTGAGCTGAAGCGATGTGTGCCACCTGTGGCTGTGACGACGAGGCGGGGCCGCGGATCACGGTGCCGCCCGCGCACGACCTTCCCCACGGCGCCGAGCGCGGCCACGAGCACGGCCACGAGCACGGCCACGAGCACGGCCACGGCCACGAGCACGACCGTGCGCCCGTGCAGACCGAGACCGTCACTCTCGAACAGCAGGTGCTCGCGAAGAACGACCTGCTCGCCGAGCGTACGCGAGGGTGGCTCGCGGGTCGCGGCGTGACGGCGATCAACGTGATGAGTTCGCCGGGGGCCGGCAAGACCACCCTGCTCGAACGAACGATCCGTGAGCTGTCCGGCTCCGCGCCGATCGCGGTGATCGAGGGCGACCAGGAGACCCTGCTCGATGCCGAGCGCATCCGCTCGACGGGATGCGCCGCGGTGCAGGTCAATACCGGTGCCGGATGCCATCTCGACGCGCAGATGATGCACGACGCGCTCACCGCCCTGGATCCGGCTCCGGGAACGCTGTTGTTCGTGGAGAACGTGGGGAATCTGGTGTGCCCGGCCCTCTTCGATCTGGGGGAGCAGGCCAAGGTGGTGCTCATCTCGACGCCGGAGGGAACGGACAAACCGCTCAAGTATCCGCACATCTTCGCGGTCGCCGATCTCGTCGTCGTCAACAAGGTCGACCTGCTGCCGTATGTCGACTTCGAACTCGAAACCTGTGTCCGCCACGCCGGATCGGTCAACCCCGGCGTGGAGGTGCTCGCGGTGTCGGCCACCACGGGGGAGGGCATGGAGGCGTGGTACCGCTGGATCGCCGACCGCCGGTCGGGACGATCATGATTCGTTGACATCCCTCCGGAACGGGGCGTTAATAGAGAAAGCGCCGCGCAAGTGGGCCGAGGGTCGACTCCTGCGGCGCAGGAGCGTGGGGCGCTCCGGAAGGTGGTCGGCATGCCCACACCCGAGGCCCAGGCGGCCGAAGAGGACTTGATCCACGTGTTGTGGATCAACGCCGGGCTCAGTTGCGACGGCGATTCCGTGGCTCTCACCGCCGCCACGCAACCCAGTGTGGAAGAGATTGCACTCGGCGCGCTGCCGGGGCTGCCGAAGGTCGCGGTGCATTGGCCGCTGATCGATTTCGAATGCGGCCCCCAGGGTGGTGCGGACGACTTCCTCGAATGGTTCCGCAAGGCGGACCGCGGCGAGCTCGAGCCGTTCGTACTGGTGGTCGAGGGTTCGATCCCCAACGAGAAGCTGCACGACGAGGGGTACTGGTCCGGCTTCGGCAACAACGAAGAGACCGGGCAACCGATCACCACCAGCGAGTGGCTCGACCGGCTGGCGCCGAAGGCCACGGCGATCGTCGCGGCGGGCACCTGCGCCACGTACGGCGGCATTCACGCCATGGCCGGTAACCCGACCGGCGCGATGGGCGTGCCCGACTACCTGGGCTGGGAATGGAAGTCGAAGGCGGGTATCCCGATCGTGTGCGTGCCGGGATGCCCCATCCAGCCGGACAACCTGTCCGAGACGCTGACCTACCTGCTGTACCAGGCGACGAATCAGGCGCCGATGATCCCGCTGGACGAGGCACTGCGGCCGCAGTGGCTGTTCGGCATCACCGTCCACGAGGGCTGCGATCGCGCCGGGTACTACGAGCAGGGCGACTTCGCCACCGAGTACGGCTCCCCGAAGTGCATCGTGAAGATCGGCTGCTGGGGGCCGGTTGTCAAATGCAATGTCCCCAAACGTGGTTGGATGAACGGAATCGGCGGATGCCCCAACGTGGGGGGTATCTGCATCGGCTGCACGATGCCCGGCTTCCCGGACAAGTTCATGCCGTTCATGGACGAGCCGCCCGGGGGGAAGCTCTCGACGCGGGCGGTCGGCGTGTACGGCTCGGCCGTGCGGCAGCTGCGGAGCCTGACGAAGAGCACATTGGACAAGGAGCCGACCTGGCGTACGCCCGGTACGGAACTCACCACCGGCGCGACCCGTACCTGGTAGTCCCGCCCCGAGAGAGGCAGCCCGATGACAGCCACCGTCCCCGATCCCGCCGCCGGCAGCAACCTGGTGGAGATGGCGTGGGATCCGATCACCAGAATCGTGGGCAGTCTGGGTATCTACACGAAGATCGACTTCGCGAACCGCGAAGTGGCCGAATGTCACAGCACCTCGTCGATCTTCCGTGGCTACTCGCTGTTCATGAAGGGCAAGGACCCGCGCGACGCGCATTTCATCACCAGCCGCATCTGCGGTATCTGCGGGGACAACCACGCCACCTGTTCCTGTTATGCGCAGAACATGGCGTACGGCGCCAGGCCGCCGCACCTCGGTGAGTGGATCGTCAACCTCGGTGAGGCCGCGGAATACATGTTCGACCACAACATCTTCCAGGAGAACCTGGTGGGGGTCGACTACTGCGAGAAGATGGTCTCCGAGACCAATCCGGGGGTGCTGGCGAAGGCCGAGAACACCCGGGCCCCCCGGGCGGACCAGCACGGCTACCGCACGATCGCGGACATCATGCGCTCGCTCAACCCGTTCACCGGCGAGTTCTACCGCGAGGCACTGCACGTGAGCCGCTCGACCCGGGAGATGTTCTGTCTCATGGAGGGTCGCCACGTGCACCCGTCCACCCTGTACCCGGGCGGTGTCGGCACGGTCGCCACGATCCAGCTGATGACCGACTACCTGACCCGGCTCATGCGCTACGTCGAGTTCATGAAGAAGGTCGTGCCCATGCACGACGACCTGTTCGACTTCTTCTACGAGGCGCTGCCGGGGTACGAGAAGGTGGGGCTGCGGCGCACCCTGCTCGGGTGCTGGGGTTCGTTCCAGGACCCGGAGACGTGCAACTTCGCCTACCGGGACATGGAGGACTGGGGCCGGAAGATGTTCGTCACCCCGGGGGTGGTCGTCGACGGCAAGCTGGTGACGACCTCGCTGGTGGACATCAACCTGGGCCTGCGCATTCTGCTCGGCTCCTCGTACTACGAGGACTGGACGGATCAGGAGATGTTCGTGAAGACCGATCCGCTGGGCAATCCGGTGGACCGTCGCCATCCCTGGAACCAGCACACCAATCCGAGACCACAGAAACGCGATCTCGAGGACAAGTACAGCTGGGTGATGTCGCCCCGCTGGTTCGACGGCACCGACTACCTGGCCCTCGACACCGGAGGCGGGCCGCTGGCCCGGTTGTGGTCGACGGCGCTGGCCGGGCTCGTCGACATCGGCTACGTCAAGTCCACCGGGTCGAGCGTGCAGATCAACCTCCCCAAGACCGCGCTGAAGGGGCCGGTGACGTTGGAGTGGAAGATCCCGCAGCACGGCAGCAACACCCTCGAACGCAACCGGGCCCGCACCTACTTCCAGGCCTACGCCGCCGCGTGCGCCCTGCACTTCGCCGAGAAGGCGCTGGTGGAGATCCGGGCCGGCCGCACCAAGACCTGGGAACCGTTCGAGGTCCCCGACGAGGGCATCGGCTGCGGGTTCACCGAGGCGGTGCGCGGCGTTCTCTCGCATCATCTGGTGATCCGCGACGGGAAGATCGCCAACTACCATCCGTATCCGCCGACACCGTGGAACGCCAGCCCGCGCGACAGCTACGGCACACCCGGCCCGTACGAGGATGCGGTGCAGGGGCAGCCGATCTTCGAGGAGAACGACCGCGAGCACTTCAAGGGCATCGACATCATGCGCACCGTGCGCAGTTTCGACCCGTGCCTGCCCTGCGGGGTGCACATGTACCTCGGAGACGGGAAGACCCTCGAGAAACTGCACTCGCCGACCCAGTCGGTCACCGGGGAGTGACGGATGGAGCGATGGCGGGAGTCGGGTGAACGTATCGAGGCACTGCTGGACGCGAGCTCCGCGGCCGGGCCGGCGGCGCGCGAACGGGCCGAGGACCTGGTCCGGGAGGTGATGGGACTCTACGGGGCGGGACTCGCCGGAATCTGCGACGCGCTGGCCCGGTATCCCGGCGCGATGGACGACCTGGCGCGCGACGACCTGGTCGCCAGCCTGCTGCTGATCCACGGGCTGCACCCGCACGACGTGGAGACCCGGGTGCGCACGGCGCTGGACGGGGTGCGCCCGTACCTCGGGTCGCACGGCGGGGACGTCGAGCTGGTCGCGATCCGCGACGACGTGGTCCGGTTGCGTCTGCTCGGCAGCTGCCAGGGATGCCCGTCGTCGGCGGTGACCCTGGAGCTGGCCGTGCAGGACGCGGTGCGGGCGGCGGCGCCGGAGATCACCGAACTCGAGGTCGAGACCGCCGGGTCCACGGGGCAAGGACTCATTCCCGCGGCGGCGCTGTTCACCCGGGTGCATTCCGATGTTCGTGGAACATGGTGTGCGGCGCCGGAACTCGACGAGATCCTGGAAGGTGAGGTCGGCGGCTTCGTCGTCGCCGGACTGCCGGTTCTGGTGTGCCGCGTCGCCGGTGAGCTCCTCGCCTACCGGGACCGGTGCCCGGTCTGCACCCACGCGTTTGCCGGCGCGGCGCTGCACCGGCGGGCCGGGGCCGGGGCGGACGCGGCGGTGCTGCGGTGCCCGACCTGTGCGGCGCACTTCGACGTGCGCGGTGCCGGGGTCCGGCTCGACGCGGGCGACGAACACCTCGAACCGGTGCCGGTGCTGGTGCGGGACGGCGTGCTGTCGGTGGCCGTGCCCGCCGGGGTGGCGTGATGCCGTCCCCCTTCGAGGTCCTGCAGCGTATCGCCGCACCTCGGCCGGCGGGGGAGCGCTGCGAGATGTGCGCCGTGGGCATCGGCGACGGGCACGGGCACGTCGTCGACGTGCAGGCACGCCAGCTGATGTGCGTGTGCCGGGCCTGCTGTCTGCTGTTCACCGATCCCGGGGCGGAACTGCGCTACCGGGCGGTGCCGGAGCGGTACCTGTCCTTCCCGGAGTTCGCGCTCACCCCCGGCGCCTGGGCGAGCCTCGAGATCCCGGTGAACCTGGCGTTCTTCTTCCGGAATTCGACCCTGGGCCGGACCGTCGCGTTCTATCCCGGCCCGGCCGGCGCGACCGAATCGGAGCTGCCGCTCGACGCCTGGGAGGCGCTGTGCGGCGGCAATCCGTCGCTCGTGCCCCCGCTGCCGGACGTCGAGGCGCTGCTCGTGCGGGTTCCGCGACGGGGCGCCGCAGACTGTCATCTGGTGCCCATCGACGCCTGCTACGCGCTGGTCGGCCGGCTGCGACGGGTCTGGCGCGGCTTCGACGGCGGCACCGATGCCCGTGCCGAGCTCGACGCCTTCTTCGCGGAGGTCGCCCGGCGGAGCCGTCCCGTCCCGGCGAGGGGGCAGGCGTGACCGCCCTGGACTTCACGGTCGTCGACATCGCTCCCGAACCGTATGCCGCCACCCCGAGCCTCTCGGCGCGCCTCCGGATCCGGGAAACCACGGGTGCGCCGGTGCACAGCGTGGCGCTGCGCTGCCAGGTGCGCCTGGAACCGGCCCGCCGACGCTACGGTCCGGACGCCGAGGCCGCCCTGGGAGACCTGTTCGGCACCCGCGACCGGTGGGGCAGCACCCTCTCCTCGTTCGCGTGGTTGCAGACGTCCACGATGGTGCCGGGCTTCGCCGGCGAGTGCGAGACGGCACTGCCGCTGCCGTGCACGTACGACTTCGAGGTCGCGGCCGCCCGGTATCTGCACGCCCTCGACGACGGCGCGGTGCCGCTGCTGCTGCTGTTCAGCGGGACGGTGTTCGGCCGCGGCGGCGGCGGGGTGGCTGTCGAGCCGGTGCCGTGGGACCGCGAGGCCCGCTACGACCTGCCGGTCTCGGTGTGGCACGAGATGATCCGCAGCCACTTCCCCGGCACCGGGTTCGCCCGCATGGGGCACGACACGCTGGCCGCGCTGACCCGGTACAAGGTGGCGCACGGGCACACCGATCTCGACGCGGCGGTCACCGAACTGCTCGCCGCGGCCGAGGCGAGGCCGGCCGCGGCGACCGGCGCGGGGGAGGCGGCGTCGTGACCGTGCAGGGACAGGCTGATCGGGTGCGAGCGGTGGCCGACGCTGTGCTGTACGAGGGCTACCTGTTGTACCCGTACCGGGCCAGTTCCCGTAAGAACCACTCCCGCTGGCAGTTCGGTGTGCTCGGCCCGCCCGGCGCCGCCGCTGCGGGGATCGGCGAGGAGCCGGCGCTGGCCACGCAGTGCGTGCTGCGCCCACTGCGCGCCGACGCCACGATCGACGTGGTCGTGCGGTTCCTGCAACTGCAGACCCGCACGGTGCAGCGCCGCGACGGCGACGACTACGTCACCGTGGCCGAACTGACCGTCGCGGGCCGCTCGTGGATCGGGTGGGACGAGGCCGTGGAATGCGAGATTCCCCTCGGGCCGCTGCCGGTCATCGAACTCGCCGTCCCGCGTACGGTTCCGGTCGCCGTTCCCGGCGGTGCGGACATCGAACTGCTCACCGCCGCGGACGGTGCCGTCACCGGCCGGGTGGTACGCACGCGGTGGCCGGTGCACGCCGTCGTTCGTGTGGAGCGGGGCCCGTCCGCCGGAACCGGTGCGGCGATGCGCCTGGATCTCACCGTCGAGAACACCGGCGACGCACCCGTGGACGCCGCCGACGCGCTGCGACGGTCGCTGATCGGGGCGCATCTGATCCTCGCCGCCCGCGGCGGGCGGTTCGTCTCGCTGCTCGAGCCGCCCGCCGACGTCGCCGACCTCGCGGACGAGTGCGCACACACCCGGTGTTTCCCGGTCCTCGCCGGCGACGCCGACCCCGCCACACCCGGCGAGTCCGCCACGCTGCTGGTGTCCCCGATCATCCTGTACGACCATCCGCAGGTCGCCGAGCAGAGCGGCGGGGACCTGTTCGACGCCACCGAGATCGACGAGATCCTCACCCTGCGGGTCCTGACCCTGACCGACGAGGAGAAGGCCGAGGCGCGGGCCACCGACCCCCGGGCCGCGCAGATCGTCGAACGCTGCGAGACGATGACCCCCGCCGAGATGCAGGCCCTGCACGGCATCCTGCGGGACCCGCACCGCGAGGGCGGGCTGATTCCAGAATTGCCCGACGGCGTCGACTGGTGGACCCCCGAGGCGGACACCAGCGTCCGGCCCGAGACGGACGGGGTGCTGATCGGCGGGATCCGGGTCGCGCAGGGCAGCCTGGTGCGGCTGCACCCGTCGCGCCGGGCCGACGCGCAGGACCTGTTCTTCCGGGACCGGGTGGCGCGCGTGGCCACCGTGCACGCCGACGTCGACGGCGAGACCCACGTCGGGGTCGTCCTCGTCGACGATCCGGCCGCGGACCTGCACGACTGGTACGGGCGCTACCTGTACTTCGCGCCCGACGAACTCGAGCCGCTCGGGAGGAAAGAGGAGCCATGAGATTCATCGGAATGCTGGCCACCGCGGCACTGGCCGCCGCGGTGATCGGCGGGGTGGTCGTGACGGTGCAGTCGCTGCCGGACATCCAGCGGTACCTGCGGATGCGCAGGATGTGACGTGGTGCGGATCCTGGTGGCGGGCATCGGCAACATCTTCCTCGGCGACGACGGCTTCGGCCCCGAGGTGGTGCGGCGGATCCCGGCCGACACACCCGGAACCCGGGTGGTGGACTACGGGATCCGCGGCATGCACCTGGCCTACGACCTGCTCGACGGGTGGGACGCGCTCGTGCTCGTCGACGCCGTCCCCGGCGCCGGCGTGCCGGGCGCCGTGCGGGTCTTCGAAGCCGACACCGCCACGCGGGGACCGGCGGGAATCGACGCGCACGCCATGGACCCGGCCGCGGTGTTCGCGAGCCTCGAGGCGCTCGGCGGGCAGGCGCCCCCCACCGTGGTGGTGGGCTGCCAGGTGGCGGCGGTCGAGGAGGGCCTCGGGCTGTCCCCGGCGGTCGCCGCGGCCGTCGGCCCGGCCGTCGATGCCGTCCGGCGCACCGTGCGCCGCCTGCGTGCGCAGGCGCCGCCGGCGGGAGCCGCGGTCGCCGGGGACGAGGGCTGAGCGGTGTGCCTCGGCATCCCGGGACGGGTGATCCGGCGGCTCGACGGCTACGCCGGGCAGCTCGCCCTCGTCGACGTGGCCGGCGAGGAGCGCAAGGTGAACGTCGGCATGCTCGACGACCCGGACCTCGCGCCCGGCGACTGGATCGTCATCCACATGGGCTTCGCGATGGATCGGGTCGACGAGGCCGGCGCGCGGCGCGCGATGGAAGGGCTCGAACTGATGGGACGGCCCCGGGACGAACCGGGAGCGGCGCCGTGAACCCCGTGGCCGAGCGACGGCGCCTGGTGGTGCGTGGCGTGGTGCAGGGCGTCGGCTTCCGGCCGTTCGTCGCCGGGCTGGCCCGCGAGTTGCGCCTGGGCGGGTACTGCGGCAACGACGACTCCGGGGTGTTCCTCGAGATCGAGGGTGCCGCCGCGGATCTGGACGAGTTCACCCGCCGCCTGCGCGACGACGCACCGCCGCTGGCCGTGCTCGTCGACGTGGCCGCCGCCCCGCGAATGCCGCGCGGCGAGGACGACTTCCGCATCGTCGAGAGTCACCACGCGGACGGGGCGCGCACCCTGGTCCCGCCGGACGTGGCGACGTGCGCCGACTGCCTGCGCGAGCTGAACGATCCCGCCGACCGGCGCTACCGGCATCCCTTCGTCAACTGCACCCACTGCGGGCCCCGCTACACGGTGATCACGGACCTGCCGTACGACCGGCCGGCGACGACCATGGCCCGGTTCCCCCTGTGCCCGAGTTGCGCCCGCGAGTACACCGATCCCACGGACCGCCGCTACCACGCCCAGCCGATCTGCTGCCCGGACTGCGGGCCGCGGATCTTCGCCGTACGCGACGGCCGCCGGATCGACGGAGACGCGGAGGTGCTGGCCACGGTGCAGGCGGCGCTCGCCGCCGGGGACATCGTGGCGGTCAAGGGACTCGGCGGCTTCCATCTCGTGTGCGATGCCACGAACCCCACCGCGGTGAACCGGCTGCGGGAGCGGAAACACCGGCCGGACAAGCCGTTCGCCGTGATGGCGCCGGACGTCGCGGCCGTCGCCGCGGTGTGCCTGCTGTCCGCGGCCGGGCAGGCCGTGCTCACCGCGCCGGCCCGGCCGATCGTGTTGCTGCGGGCCCGTCCCGGCGCGGCCGTCGCCGACGCGGTCGCACCCGGACTCGACGAGCTCGGGGTGATGCTGCCGTACACGCCGCTGCACCACCTGTTGTTCGCGCCGGTGCCCGGGCACGGGAACGATGTGCCGCGGCTGCTGGTGGCGACGTCGGGAAACCTGTCCGGTGAGCCTCTCTGCTTCCGCAACGACGATGCCCTGGCCCGGCTCGGCGGCATCGCCGATCTGTTCCTGATGCACGACCGGGACATCGCGGTGCCGTGCGAGGACTCGGTGGTCGCGGTCGCCGACGGCGTGGAACTGCCGCTGCGGCGCTCACGGGGATTTGCGCCGATGCCGGTGCTGCTCGGCGGCGCGGCGCCGGTGGTCCTCGCGGTCGGCGCCGAGGTGAAGAACACCTTCTGCCTGACCCGGCAGGACTACGCCTTCTGTTCGGCGCATCTCGGGGACATGGGCACGGTGGAGAGCCGGCGCGCCTTCGAGGCGTCGGTCGCGCAGCTGACCGCCCTGCACCGCGTCACCCCCGAGGTGGTGGTGGCCGACGCGCATCCCGGCTACGCGACCCGGGAGTGGGCCGAACGCTACTGCGAGGACCACGACGTCGAGCTGCGCGCAGTGCAACACCACCACGCGCACGTCGCGTCCCTGCTCGCCGAGCATGGCCGGCTCGGTACCCCCGTGCTGGGGATCGCGTTCGACGGCACCGGATACGGCTGCGACCGCACCGTCTGGGGCGGGGAGCTGCTGCTGGTGGGAACGGATCCCTGCGACGCCCGGCGCGCCGGGCACCTGCGGTCGTTCCCGCTGCCCGGCGGCGACGTCGCCGTGCGCACCCCGGCCCGGGTCGCGCTGGCCGTGCTGCGGCAGGTCCTCGATCTCCTCGATGCCGGCCTC
>NZ_WVTE01000047.1:0-14344 GCF_009939605.1 Rhodococcus sp. YH1
GCTGCTGGGGTTGCTGCTGATCGGCAACGGCATCAACCTGCTGATCCTCACCCTCGCCGGCCCGGCCGGCGGCCCGCCCGTGGTCGGTGCCCGCAACGACCTGCACGAGAACATGGCCGACCCGCTGGCACAGGCGATGATCCTCACGGCGATCGTCATCACCATGGGCGTGGCCGGCTTCGTGCTGGCGCTCACGTACCGGTCGTTCACGCTCAGTGCCCGCGACGAGCTCGAGAACGACCCCGAGGACACCAAGGTGTCGCAGCGGCGCTCGCCCGCCGAGGCCCCCGACCGCGACCGTTCGGACGATCCGCTCACCGGCCTGCCGAGCCGCAGCGGCGACGCGTTCGACGCGGCCGGCAACCCGATCCCCCTGGAGGAACTCGTCAACCTGGAGGACCTCGAATCCTACGAGGACCTGCACGACGGCGACTTCGACGACGAGACGGATTCGGCCTACAGCGACGGTGAGACGGCCCGCGGGGACGACGCACCGTCCCGGGGAGGAAGGACCCGATGATCCTGTCCGCGACGGCGCTGACCCCGCTGCCCGTCCTCATCCCGATGCTGGCGGCGGCCGCGACGCTGATCCTCGGGCGCCGGCCCCGCGCTCAGCGGGCCGTGACCCTCGTTGCGCTCGTCGCCGTGCTGGTGGTCTCGGGCCTGCTGCTGTACCTCGCCGACCGGGACGGCATCGCGGTCGTGCAGGTCGGCGGATGGGATTCCCCCATCGGGATCTCCCTGGTGGTCGACCGGCTCGCGGCGCTGATGCTGGTGGTGTCGGCGATCGTGCTGCTCGCCGTCATGCTGTACGCGGTCGGACAGGGCATCCACGACGGCAACGACCAGCAGCCCGTGTCGATCTTCCTGCCGACGTACCTGGCACTGACCGCGGGCGTGTGCAACGCATTCCTCGCCGGCGACCTGTTCAACCTCTTCGTCGGGTTCGAGGTGCTGCTCGCGGCGTCGTTCGTGCTGCTCACCCTGGGGGCGAGCGCGGACCGGGTCCGCGCCGGCGTCTCCTACGTGATGGTCTCGATGGTCTCGTCGCTGATCTTCCTGGCCGGCATGGGGTTCGCGTACGCCGCCACCGGCACCCTGAACCTGGCGCAGATGGCGGTGCGGATGGACGACGTGCCGGAGGGCACCCGCGCCGCGATCTTCGGCGTGCTCCTCGTCGCGTTCGGCATCAAGGCGGCGGTGTTCCCGCTGTCGACGTGGCTGCCGGACTCGTACCCCACCGCCCCGGCGCCGGTCACCGCCGTGTTCGCCGGCCTGCTCACGAAGGTCGGCGTCTATGCCATCATCCGGGCGCACACGCTGCTGTTCCCGGGCGGCGAGCTCGACAACGTGCTCCTGGTGGCCGGCCTGCTGACGATGGTGATCGGCATCCTCGGCGCCATCGCCCAGAACGACATCAAGCGCCTGCTGTCGTTCACCCTCGTCAGCCACATCGGCTACATGGTGTTCGGGATCGCCCTCTCGACGCAGGCGGGGTTGTCCGGCGCCGTGTACTACGTCGCCCATCACATCCTGGTCCAGACGACGCTGTTCCTCGTGGTCGGCCTGATCGAGCGGCAGGCCGGCTCGGCGTCGCTGCGGCGGCTCGGCGGACTCGCCCTCGCCAGCCCGGTCCTCGCGATCGCGTTCCTCGTCCCGGCGCTGAACCTCGGGGGCATCCCCCCGTTCTCCGGGTTCATCGGGAAGGTGGCCCTGCTGCAGGCCGGCGCCGCCGACGGATCCGTCCTGGCGTGGGTGCTGGTTGCGGGCGGCACCGTCACGAGCCTCCTCACCCTGTACGTCGTCGCCCGGGTGTGGACCAAGGCCTTCTGGCGGGCCCGCGCCGACGCCCCCGAGGGCGGCCTCGCCGACGCCGCCCCGTCCGCGCTGATCGACGAATCCGGGATGGAGGTCGCCTTCTCGGACCGGGCCGACGTCGGGCGCATGCCCCCGGCAATGCTGGTTCCGACGATCGGTCTCGTCGTCGTCGGCCTGGCCCTGACCGTGTTCGCCGGCCCGCTCGTCGACATCAGCGACCGTGCCGCCGAGAACCTGCGGGATCGGTCCGTCTACATCGAAGCCGTGCTGGGAGGTCAGCCGTGACGAGCCGGTCGAATCTGCTCCGCCTGTTCGTCCTGGGCTGGATGACGCTGGTGTGGGTGCTGTTGTGGGGCACCTTCAGCGCCGCGAACCTGCTCGGCGGGATCGCCGTCGCGGTGATCGTCACAGTGATGCTGCCGCTGCCGCGGGTGCCCGTCGAGGGCCGCCTGCACGTGCTGTCCGCCGTGCGCCTGGCCGCCGTGATCTTCGTGGATACGATGAAGTCCACGGTCTCGGTCGGGTGGCTCGCGATCCGGCCGGCGCCGCCGCCGGTGACCGGTGTGCTGCGGTGCCGGCTCACCATCAAGTCCGACCTGGTGCTCACCCTGTGGGCGGACATCATGAACAACATCCCCGGCACGATGGTCCTCGAGATCGACCAGGCCCGCCGGATCGTCCACGTCCACGTCCTGGACGTGGGCACCGACCGGAAGGTCGCGGACTTCTACCGCTCCGCGCGGCGCATCGAACGCCTGCTGATCTCGACGTTCGAACGCAACAACGAATGGCAGCCCAGCCCCTGGGTCGTCCGGGAGGAGGCGTGATGACGGTGATACTGGCGCTCTCGGGCGCTCTGCTGGTGGTCGCGGCCGCGCTCATCACCTACCGGGTGCTGGCCGGCCCCACCTCGCTGGACCGGCTGATCGCCCTCGACGCACTGCTGGCCATCGCGATGTGCGGGCTCGCCGCGTGGGCGGTGCACAGCCGGGATACGACGATCGTGCCGGCCGTCGTCGCTCTGGCCCTCGTCGGATTCATCGGCTCGGTGTCGGTGGCACGATTCCGGGTGCGTGACGACCAGTGACCACCGTGCTGGAACTCGTCGGCCACGTCCTCATCCTGATCGGCTCGGTCATCTCCCTCACCGCAGCGGTCGGCATCGTGCGCTTCCGCGACACCCTCTCGCGCATGCATCCGGCAACGAAACCGCAGGTGGTCGGCCTGCTGTTCGTGCTCGGCGGCGCGATGCTCATCCTGCGGGGCAACGTCGACATCTGGATGCTGGCGCTGGCGGGCATGTTCATGGTGCTGACCGCTCCCGTCATCGCCCACCGGGTGGGCCGGCTCGCCTACCGGGAGCAGCTCGGCCGCGACGGTCTGCTCAGCGGCGACGAGCAGTCGCCGGACGGGAGCTGACCGCATCCGGCCGGCGATCGCCGTCGGCCGCATGGAACGTGACGTGGAAGGCCACCGCCACCACCACCAGCGAACCGAGCAGGAGGGGCCCGGCGAGCGGTGCGTGCTCCGCCATGAGACCCGGCACGTACCGGTAGGCCGCCAGCTGCGCGGCCAGCACCGCTGTGCCGCCCGCGACGAGGCGGATGCGGAACCAGCCCCAGCCGCGGTCCGGGTCGCGCAGCGCGGCCTCGAGCGTCAGGCACAGCACCGCGCCGGAGACGAGGTCCACGCCGTAGTGGTAGCCGAAGCCCAGCGTGGCGGCGAGGGTGCAGCCGAGCCACCCGGTGCCGAGCAGCCGCAGCCAACCGGGGCCGCCGCGGGTGTGCAGGAACAGCGCCAGCGCCCACGCGGTGTGCAGGCTCGGCATGCAGTTGCGCGGGGTGACCGCGTCGAACGGGATCGGCTGCGGGTCGGGATTCCACGGCACCGCAGCCGGCCAGAAGGTCCCCACCTGCCAGCCCGCGCCGTGGTCGCCGAACGCGAAGATCGGGCCCACCACCGGGAACAGCATGTAGACCAGCGGCCCCACCAGGCCGATGAGCAGGAAGGTGCGCACCAGGTGGTGTGCGGGCCAGGGGCGGCCGCCGCCGACGTTGCGGAGCTGGTACACGGCGACGACGATCGCCGCGACGGGCAGCTCGATGTACACCCAGTGCAGCACCGCGTACACGCCGGGCCCGAGCCATTCGAGAGCCCGGCCCGCCAGCCACGACGGATTGCCCAGGGCGTGGTCGGCGAGCTGGACGTACTCGTCGAGCACGTCCGGCCGGGTCCGTGCGGTCAGTTCGAGCCACGTGTCGCCGATCTTGACCGAGAGCACCAGCAGAACCCCGAGCGCGATGCCGCGCAGCGCACCGCGGCGCGGGCCGCCCTGCAACGCGACCGCGGCGTATCCGGCCAGCAGCACGAGCACGATCGTCGGCCCGTTCCCCACCGTCAGGGGCCCGCCGGTGAGGTACCGCTCGGCCGCGAACGCCCCGTCGAGCAGCACCGCGGCACCGACCGCCACGTACCGCAGGCGCGCGGTCAGGCCCACCATCGCCAGCGCGAGACCGGCCCACGGCACGGACGCCGACTTCGGGATCGCGACGACGTCGCCGACGAGTCCGGGGAGCGGCCCGGGGAACCCGCTGTACCGCGCGACCGCCTCGGCCACGAGGACACCGAGGATCGCGCCGGTCAGAGCGAGGGGAACGAACAGTTGCGGCACATGCGCCGGCTGCGCCTTCGGGCGCTCCACCCCTCGGATCGACACCGGTACATGGTAAACAGCGTGTGAACTGTGCGGGAACGGGGCCGATCGTTCAGGCGCGCAGTTCCTCCACCAGCGAGTCCACCACCGCGACGAGGTCGCCGCCGGTCTGCTCCGCGATCCGGCGCTGCCGCTGGTAGGAGGCTCCCCGCACGGGGATCTGCGCCACCTGGGCGAGTTCGTCCGCACAGCCGAGCCGCGCCGCCGTGGGAGTGAGCTGCTCGAGCAGGTCGTTCAGGTCGTCGGTGACGAGGCGCTCGTGGCACACCGGGTCGAGGATCACCTCGGCCTCGAGGCCGTAGCGGGCGGCGCGCCACTTGTTCTCCTTGACGTGCCACGGCTGCAGGGTGGGCAGCTGCTCGCCCCGCTCGAGCCGCTCGTCGTAGTACACGACGAGCGAGTGCACGAGGGCGACGAGGGCGGCCAGCTCGGCCTTGTTGGTGATGCCGTCGAAGACCCGGACCTCGATGGTGCCCCACCGCGGCGACGGGCGGATGTCCCAGTGCATGCCGCCCGGCTTCGTGATGACCCCGGACTTGAGCTGGTCCTCGATGAAGCTCTCGTACTGGGCCCAGCTCTCGAAGTGGTACGGCAGTCCGGCCGTCGGCAGCTGCTGGAACATCAGGGCACGGTTGCTCGCGTAGCCGGTGTCCACGCCCGCCCAGATCGGTGAGGAGGCCGACAGCGCCAGCATGTGCGGGTACTTCACCAGCAACGCGTTGAGGATCGGGATGACCTTCTCCGCGGACGAGACACCGACGTGGACGTGCACGCCCCAGATGAGCATCTGCCGGCCCCACCAGCGGGTGCGCTCGATCATCTCGTCGTAGTCCGGGGACCGGGTGACGACCTGGTCGGTCCACTGCCCGAACGGATGGGTGCCGGCGCAGATCAGATCCACCCCCGCGGGATCGGCGGCGGTGCGCAGCAGGTCGAGGGATTCGGCCAGGTCGTCGACGGCCTCGGCGACGGTGTCGTGCACGTCGGTGACGAGTTCGACGGTGTTGCGGAGGAACTCCTTGGTGAGCCGCGGGGTCTGCCCGGCGCGCTGCTCGACCGCGTCGAAGACGACTGCGGCGGTGTTCGACAGGTCGCGCGTCTTCTTGTCCACCAGCGCGATCTCCCACTCGACGCCGAGAGTCGGGCGGGGTGAACCGGGAAACGGTACAGGCACGAATCGATCCAACCACAGGGCCCCGGCGACCGTCGCCGGTCGCCGGGGCCCTGCAAGTAGAGTTTCGGGAGGTGGCCGTCAGGAGACGACGCCGCAGGCGAGACGCTCGCCGCCGGCGGTTTCCTGGTGGACGACGACGGACGTGCCGTCCCCGCCCTGCAGGTCGTCGAGGGTGAACGCCTCGGTGGTGACGGTCAGCGATCCGGAGCCGCCCTCGCGCACCACGACCGCACCGAGGTCACCGCTCTCGGGGATGCTGGTGTTGCCGCCGGCCTGCAGGTGCCCGCCCGCGGACAGGAAGTTGCCGGGCTCGCCGCCGGTCGGGGCGGTGGAGTTGGTCTCGCACTTGCCGACCTCGTGGACGTGGACGCCGCGGTAGCCGACCGGCATGCCCTCGAGCTCGACGGTCGCCTCGACGCCTCCGTCGACCTCGGTGAAGGTGACCGTGCCGGCGGCCGCACCGGCCGGGGTCCGCAGCTCGGCGGAGTGCTCCGCGCCGCCGGTGCCGCCCGCCGCGCCCGTCGTGGCCTCCCCCGGGACAGCGCTGCCGCCGTGGGCCTCGTCGGCGCCCTCCGGCGCCGCGGAACCCGTCCACACCGGCGGGGTGGTGCCGGGGGTGTCGCTCGGCTCCTCGCTGTTCGAGCACGCGCTCAGGCCCACCGCAGCGATCGCGACGATCGGGGCCAGGGCACGCCAGGACATGCGACGGGTGGAACTCGAGGCCATCAAACCGCTCCTTCGAAGTGGCGAAAAGTCACCTGATCATAGCCGGGGGGCGGAAGCCCTCACGGCGAGGTGACGATGACGATGACGCCCGGCGACGAGTCCCGGATCCCGGCGAAGCGCGGCTGGGCCGTCACCCCCAGCGCCTCGGCCACCGCCTCCGCGGTCTGCCGCTCCCCCGGGCCCGTGCCGTAGTACACGGACGTGGTTTCGATCACGCCGTCGCTGTAGTTGCCCGTCTCCGCGACGGTGAATCCCTCGTCCTCGAGCAGGCCGGCCGTCTGGGCGGCCAGGCCCGAGACGTTGCTGTTGTTGAGCACCCGCACGGGGGCGGCGGCCCCCGCCGACGTGGTGGCGGAGACCGTCGTCGTGGCCGACGGAGCCGCACCGGGGGCGGTCGTCCTCGCCGACGTCGCGGCGAGCGGCGCCGACGTCGCGGACGTGGTCGCCGGCGCGGCCGCGGGCTCGGTCGTCGGCTCGGGAGCCGGGCTCTCGGAATCGGAGCCTCCGAGCGAGGCGAGACCGAGGCCGGCGAACAGGATGGCGAGAGAGATCAGCACCATCGCGAGCGCTCGCAGCGGCGGACCCGACGATTCCGAGGTTGTGCTCACGCTCTCGACCTTAGTTGCCGCGCCCGCCGGATCACCGTCGTACTCGTACTACTTGGTGATCTCGAAGCCGAGCCGGCGCGCGGCGCGGGCCTTCTGCCGGCTGGCCCGCAGCCGGCGCAACCGCTTGACGAGCATGGGGTCGGCCGCCAGCGCCTCCGGCCGGTCCACCAGCGCGTTGAGGACCTGGTAGTAGCGGGTCGCGGACAGACCGAAGAGTTCCTTGATCGCCTCTTCCTTGGCACCGGCGTACTTCCACCACTGCCGCTCGAAGGCGAGGATGTCGCGCTCCCGGCGAGAGAGACCGTCCGTGCCGGCCTCGTCCGGGCCGGCCGCGGGGTGGTTGTTCTCGGCGTGGTTGTTCTCGGCGTGGTTGCTCCGGTCGGAAACCTGCTCGGATTCGTTACCGATTTGCGCTGCTGCGCCGTCCATCTCACTCCTCGACTGCCTCGAATCACGCCGAGGTCCGATCGGACCCGGGTGTTTCCGAGGGCAATTCAACCACGGTGGTACGACAGGTACCGGCTCAACGGACAGGCGAGTCCTGCCCACTATCCTCTTGCACCATGGCAATACTTCCGATCCGGATCGTCGGTGACCCCGTCCTGCATCACCCGACGAAACCGGTCACCCAGTCGCCGGCCGAACTGGCCCAGCTGATCGCCGACATGTACGAGACGATGGATGCGGCGAACGGCGTCGGTCTCGCCGCCAACCAGGTCGGTGTCGACCTGCGGCTGTTCGTCTACGACTGCCCCGACCTGGACGAGGCCGGCAACGTGGTCCGCCGCCGCGGCGAGGTGATCAACCCGGTGCTCGAGACGTCGGAGATCCCGGAGACGATGCCCGACCCCGACGACGACGTCGAGGGGTGCCTGTCGGTCCCCGGCGAGCAGTTCCCCACCGGGCGCGCCGAGTGGGCGAAGGTCACCGGCACCGACGCCGAGGGCAACCCGATCGAGATCGAGGGCCACGGCTTCTTCGCCCGGATGCTGCAGCACGAGGTCGGCCACCTCGGCGGCTACCTGTACGTCGACAAGCTCATCGGACGCAACGCCCGCGCCGCCAAGAAGACGATCAAGCGGGCGGGGTGGGGCGTGCCCGGCCTCAGCTGGGTGCCCGGGACGGTCGAGGACCCGTTCGGCCACGACGACGACGAGGACTGACGCGCCGGTGACGACCGAGCAGTCCGTACCCGTCGGCACCCGGGTGGTGCTGCGCTACCGGCTGCCCGCCGGCTACAGCCACCCGATGACCGACGTGATCGGCGAGCTGGTCTCCCTCGAACCGGCCGTGGTGGTGCGCACCGCCGGCGGCCGCCTCGTGCAGGTCGCGCCCGAGGCCGTGGTCGCGCTCAAGGCCCTCGGTGCCCGGCCGATCCGCACCGGTGAGATCCGCGCCCTCGAGAACGCCGCGGCCGCCGCCTGGCCCGGGCTGGAACAGGGCTGGATCGACGGCTGGCTCCTGCGGGCCGGCGCCGGCTTCACCGGCCGCGCGAATTCCGCCACCCCGCTCGGCGACCCGGGCACGGTCGCCGACCCCCTCGATCCGGACGTGCACGCCCGGATGCGCGAGTGGTTCGCGGTCCGCGGCCTGCCGCTGCGGCTCCTGCTGCCGGACCGGCTCGCCCGGCTCCCGCACGGGTGGGCACCGAGCGACGAGGTGCAGGTGCTGGCCGCCGACCTCGACAACGTGCCGCTGCCCGGCGTCGCCACCCCCGTGACCGTGAGCGCCGGCCCGGACCCCGGGTGGCTGTCGCTGTACCGCTACCGCGGCGCGCCGATGCCTGCCGAAGGCCGGGCGGTCGTCGAGTCCGTCCGGGGCGGCGTCCTGGGCTTCGGCCGCATCGGCGGCGACACGGAGACCCTGGCGATCGCCCGGGCCGCGGTCACCGACGCCCCCGACGGCCGCCGCTGGGTGGGCCTGACCGCCGTCGAGGTGGCCGCCGCGCACCGCCGGAGCGGCCTCGGCACGCTCGTGTGCGGGGCCCTGCTGCAGTGGGGTCACGACCACGGCGCCACCCACGCATACCTGCAGGTCGCGGCGGGGAACACCGCCGCCCGGGGCCTGTACCGGGCGCTCGGATTCGTCGAGCACCACCGCTACCGGTACGCCACGGAACCTGTCGGTCCGCTCGCCTAGAGTGGGGACGTGCGTCTTGCTACCTGGAACGTGAACTCCGTCCGTGCCCGTACCGACCGGATCCTCGACTGGCTGCAGCGGACGGGCACCGATGTGCTCGCCATGCAGGAGACCAAGTGCAAGGACGAGCAGTTCCCGTACGAGCGGTTCGAAGAACTCGGCTACCGGGTGGCACACGTGGGGCTCTCCCAGTGGAACGGCGTCGCCATCGCCTCCCGCATCGGTCTCGACGACGTGCAGGTCGGGTTCGAGGACCAGCCCGGGTTCACCAAGGACCCGGACGCAGACCCGGCACAGGAGGCCCGGGCGATCGGCGCGACGTGCGGCGGCGTGCGGGTGTGGAGCCTGTACGTGCCCAACGGGCGTGAGCTGGCCGATCCCCACTACGTCTACAAGCTCGAGTGGCTGGCGAAGCTGCGGGCCGACGCACAGGCCTGGCTCGCCGCCGACCCGCAGAAGCAGATCGCGCTCGTCGGTGACTGGAACATCGCTCCCACCGACGAGGACGTGTGGGATCCGGCGTTCTTCGAGGGCCGGACGCACACGTCGGAGCCGGAGCGGGAGGCGTTCCGCGCCTTCCTCGACGGCGGCTTCACCGACGTGGTGCGCCCGCACGCCCCGGGCCCGGGTGTGTACACCTACTGGGACTACACCCAGCTGCGCTTCCCGAAGCGCCAGGGCATGCGCATCGACTTCGTCCTCGGCTCCCCCGCGCTCGCGGCGCGGGTCTCCGGCGCGGAGATCGACCGCAACGAGCGCAAGGGCAAGGGCGCGAGCGACCACGCGCCCGTCGTCGTCGACCTCGCCGACTGAGGCGACCCGGCCGCGGCGGGGCGGAATCCGCGCGTCAGCGACGGCCGGCGGTCGGCTCGAGCGGCAGGACGACGTCCCGGTACTCGGGGTGGGCGGTGAGGAACCGTTGCACGTAGGTGCACACGGGCCGGACCCGCCAGCCACGCTGACGCGCGAGATCCAGGGAGTGGCCCACGAGCACCCCCGCGAGCCCACGGTGCCCGAAGTCCTCGACGATGACGGTGTGCAGGAAATCGACGACGGGATGGTTGCGCCCGGGCACGCCCGAGGGACGATCCGTGTCGAAATACCCGAGGATCCCGACAAGATCCCCGTTGAGGCGTAGCTCGAAGCGGTTCTGATCCTTGTTGTCGGTCACCTCGGTACGCGGCGAGTTGACGAGCATGATCCCCTCCGTGGTGCCGTAACCGAACTGTGACCTACGCCACTATAGAGCATGCAGGGTGTATCCGCCGAGACGTAGGCGGCAAATATCTGCCCTGCCCCCGGCACGGTGCTGCCCTGCCCCCGGCACGGTGCTGCCCTGCCCCGGCACGGTGCTGCCCTGCCACCCCCCGCGCGGTGCCGTCCTGCCCCCGGCACGGTGCTGCGCTATGGTGGCACCGCACATCGCAACCACACGGGAGCTCGCACCAGCGGGCTGAGAGGACGGCTCGGGGCCGTCGACCGTAGAACCTGACCGGGTAATTCCGGCGTAGGGAGATCATCTCGTGAGCACAGCTGTATCCGGCTCGTCCGCGTCCGGCGCGGGCGCCGTCACCACCGGCCCCATCGAGGGCAGCACCAAGCACTACGTCGCCGTGCCCGGGGAACCGGGGATGTCGGTCCCGGTACGCCGGGTCCACCTGACCACCGGCGAGCACCACGACCTGTACGACACGTCCGGGCCGTACACCGAGTCCGACGTCGTGGTCGACCTGGCCGCGGGCCTGCCGGCACTGCGGGCCGGGTGGCCGCGGCACCCGGGCACGCAGCTCGCCGCCGCCCGCGCGGGCGTCGTCACCCCGGAGATGCGCTATTGCGCCGCCCGCGAGGGCGTACCCGCCGAGACGGTCCGCGCCGAGGTCGCCGCCGGCCGGGCCGTGATCCCGGCGAACCACCGCCACCCCGAGCTCGAGCCGATGGTCATCGGCAAGGCGTTCGGGGTGAAGGTCAACGCGAACATCGGCAACAGCGCGGTGACCTCCTCGATCGCCGAGGAGGTCGACAAGATGGTGTGGGCGACCCGGTGGGGGGCCGACACCGTCATGGACCTCTCCACCGGCCCGCGCATCCACGAGACCCGCGAGTGGATCCTGCGCAACTCGCCGGTGCCCGTCGGCACGGTACCGATCTACCAGGCCGTCGAGCAGGCCGGTGGGGATCCGGCCGCGCTGACCTGGGAGATGTACCGCGACACCGTGATCGAACAGTGCGAGCAGGGCGTCGACTACATGACCGTCCACGCCGGGGTGCTGCTGCGGCACATCCCGCTCACCGCGCACCGGGTGACCGGCATCGTCTCGCGCGGCGGCGCCATCATGGCCGCATGGTGCCTGGCGCACCATCGGGAGTCGTTCCTGTACACACACTTCGCCGAGCTGTGCGAGATCCTGCAGCGCTACGACGTGACGATCTCCCTCGGCGACGGCCTGCGTCCCGGCTCCGTCGCCGACGCCAACGACGCCGCCCAGTTCGCCGAGCTGCGCACGCTCGGGGAACTCACCCGCGTCGCGAAGTCGCACGGCGTCCAGGTGCTGATCGAGGGTCCCGGACACGTGCCGATGCACCTGATCGAGGAGAACGTGCGGCTCGAGGAGGAGCTGTGCGAGGAGGCCCCCTTCTACACCCTCGGGCCGCTCACCACCGACATCGCTCCCGCCTACGACCACATCACCTCGGCGATCGGCGCCGCGATGATCGCCCGGGCCGGCACCGCGATGCTCTGCTACGTCACGCCGAAGGAGCACCTGGGCCTGCCCGATCGGGACGACGTCAAGACCGGGGTGATCGCGTACAGGATCGCCGCCCACGCGGCGGATCTCGCCAAGGGCCACCCGCGCGCCCGGGAACGCGACGACGCGCTCTCCCGCGCCCGGTTCGAGTTCCGGTGGCACGACCAGTTCGCGTTGTCCCTCGACCCGGACACCGCCCGCGCGTTCCACGACGAGACGCTGCCGGCGGAGCCGGCCAAGAAGGCCCACTTCTGCTCGATGTGCGGCCCGAAGTTCTGCTCGATGCGGATCTCCGCGGACGTGCGGGCCGGGCTGGCCGGCAAGGCCGCCGAATTCGCCGGCGCGGGTGGCCAGGTCTACGTCCCGATCGAATCGGTAGGGTCGCAGCCGTGAAGCTGCTGCCCCTGGCCCCGAAGGGCCGAACCCCGGTCCGTGCCCTCACCATCGCCGGAACCGACTCGGGTGGCGGGGCCGGCATCCAGGCCGACTCGCGCACCATGGCGATGTGCGGCGTGCACGCCTGCGTCGCCGTCGCGGCCGTGACCGTGCAGAACTCCGTGGGCGTCAGCGGCTTTCACGAGATCCCGCCCGAGACGGTGGCCGCGCAGGTGCGGTGCGTGGTGGAGGACATCGGGGTCTCGGGCGCCAAGACCGGCATGCTCGCCTCCACCGGGATCATCGAGGCGGTCGCCGCGGTGTGCGCGGAGGTCGGCATCGGCCGCGATCGGCCGGTGCCGCTCGTGGTCGACCCGGTGTGCGCGTCGATGCACGGCGATCCCCTGCTGCACGCGGAGGCTCTCGACGCGGTGCGGCACACCCTGATACCGCAGGCCACGGTGGTCACGCCGAACCTCGACGAGGTGCGGCTGATCACCGGCATCGAGGTGGTCGACGACGCCTCCGCGCGACGCGCCGCCGAGGCGCTGCACGGCCTCGGCGCGCAGTGGGCGATCGTCAAGGGCGGGCACCTGCGCACCTCCGACGTCAGCACCGACCTGCTGTTCGACGGGGACCGGTTCCTCGAGTTCACCAGCCCCCGCATCGACACCGGCAACGATCACGGCGGCGGCGACACGCTCGCCGCGGCGATCGCGTCGGCCCTCGCCCACGGGTGGTCGGTGCCCGAGGCCGTGGAGTTCGGCAAGGAGTGGGTCACCCGGTGCCTGGAGTGGTCGTACGACCTCGGCGCCGGGCACGGCCCGGTCAACCCCCTGTGGCGACTGCAGTCCTGATCCGCCAGATCCCGAGTTCGGGCGGTACACCCTTGGGGGCCGACGCGAACAGCCCGCGCCGGTGCGGGCGCACCTCGAGGCCGAGCGTGTCGACGGCACCGGCCGGCAGTGCGTCGAGCGTCGCGGAGGACACCACCACGTGCCCGTTCCCGGCGAGCTCCATCATGCGGGCCGCGACGGTGACGTCGACGCCCAGCCAGTCGCTGCCGATCCGCCGGGGCCGACCGGTGTGCGCGCCGACCCGGATCCGCGGCCGGTAGCCGTCCGCGGTCACCGCCGTCAGGGCGGCGCGGGCCGCGAAGATCGCGTCCAGCGCCCGTTCCGGCCGGTCGAACACCACCATCAGACCGTCGCCGAGCCGCTTGACGACGGTGCCGCCGCGGTCCGTGAACGCCGGCTCCAGCGCCCGGGCGACGCGCCGCAGCAGGTCGAGGGTGGCGACGTCGCCCGCGGCGAGGGACCACGTCGAGAACCCCACGAGGTCGGTGAAGACCACGGTGACCTCCCGGTCGCCGCGGCCGGCGCCGGCGCGTTCGAGCAGCGCCTGCCAGGCCTGCAGCACGCCGAATCCGAGTTCGTGCACCGCGCTCGGTTCGTCGACGTCGCGCCACCGTCCGGCCAGCCGGGCGACGGCCTGCGGCCCGCTGGTCCCGGCGGTGGACAGCGGATCGCCGAACCCGGGATCGCCGGGGAGCGCGCGCCGCAGCCGCCGGGCCAGCCGGACCAGCTCGGGCCGCCGGTCCACGGCCGAGAACCGGTCCGCGAGGCGACGACCGAATCCCGGAGCCGGCGTCTCATCCATCGGAGCGGACCTCGGCGCGCTGCGGCCCGACAGGAACCCCGTCCGGTCCCGTGACGGTCCGCGCATACGTGCCCACCCCGTACCCGACGGCCGACGCGGCGACGCCGAGCGCGGCCCGGTCGATGTTGGCGAGCGTGTCCTGCGGGCTGTGGTAGTTCGGGTCGAACGGCGCGTCGCCGGTGCCGCCCCACTTGCCCGCCTGCTCCGGGGTCTTGCGGTCGTCGGCACCCGAGAACACGCCCCCGGAGGGGATTCCCGCGTCGACGAACGGCCCGTAGTCGGAGCGGCCGTCGAAGTCGGTGCCGTCCGCGGCGACGCCCCGCGACGTCAGGTAGCCCAGGAAGGTGCGCTCGATGCCGGCCGAGCCTTCCGGTCCCGGTCCGGC
>NZ_WVTE01000048.1:0-14309 GCF_009939605.1 Rhodococcus sp. YH1
TCTCTCGAAGAATCACGCGGTGACCGTCTTTCGTCCGGTTACGACACGCCGGTCATCGGATCCGATCCGGCTCGTACACCATCCTGATGGACGCAACCACAAGGAGCGAGGTCATGACCGGCCGCCCGCGGCGTCGCCCCCGTCGACGTCCAGATGTGGAGATCCTCGCTCCTGGTTTCGACACCGGTGAGTTCGAAGCCCTGCTGCGGCAGGCGTTGCGCCGGGCTTGGGCGGAGGGCTACCACGCCTCGAATGTCGATGCCTGCTTCAATGCCGAGTTCGGAGCCGATCGGCGCAGCGTCAACCCCTACGACGAACCCTCCGACCGGCCGGATCAGCGCGATACCGGGTAGCAGGCACCGGTGCAGGCCGGACTGAACGGGGGTCCGGGCCGCTCAACCGGAGGAACCCTTCTGCGCCGATCCGCATCCTGTGCCCCGGGAGCGATGTGCGCGATACTGAAAGTCCCCGACACCCCTGGGCTCGATTGGGCTCCGAGGTGTGAAGGGTGGACGCCCGGGTGTGGCCATGCTCCGATGCTGGTTCCCGGCAGAACGATGGGAGGCGGTGGTGGGCGAACGTACCGAGGAGCACCGCCGGGCCCGCCGGGCCGCGGCGATGCTGCTGCACCCCGACCGCGGTGGCGATGCGGACACATTCGCCGCTGTACTCGAGGCGATCGACCGTGCGTTCACGACCCAGGACCCGGCGCAGGCGAGTGTTCCGGAGCCGCCGGCTGTGGTGTTCGTGGCCGGACGTGCAGCCCTGTGGCGGCGGCACCTGCAGCGGGTGCGACCTCGACCCCGGCCGACCCGCCACGGCCGGTGGTGACCGTCGCCGCGGCCACCGGTCCACGGCGACGTTCACCACCGGATCCTCCGGGTCCCTGTGCTCACGGAGGCGGCGCGTCGTCCGTCTCCACCGCCCAGCCGGTCTGGGGTTCTCGGCTTCCCCGTCCGTAGCGGCGGGTGCGGCGGTACGACCTCATCGACCCGTCCGGTGCCAGCTCCACCTCGAAGATCGCCAGGATGTCCGCCGAGGAGGGGATACGCCGGTCGTCGATCACCTCGACCTCGATCCGCCAACCGTCGTCGCTCGGGACCACCGAGATGGCCCCTTCGCACGGTTTGCCGGTCAATTCCGCGATGCAGCGGACGGCGATTCCGGCCGCGCCGGCCGCGGACAACGACGCGGTCGGCCGGCGACCGGACCGGGAGGACTCGGGGGGCTTCGGTGTATTGTGCGCGTTCATCTCGTCTCCCGCGTAGCGGTATCGTCTCGGGGCCGGGCGTCCTCGACAACCTCGCTGTGGCGGATCTCGCCGTGCCAGCCGGTGATGTCGTCCGGGTGCAGGACGGCCTCGGTCATCGCGTGCCGTGCGAAGTGCCTGAGTTCCAGCCGCGCTCGACGCCCGACGGCCCGCCACAGGTTCGCCGTCTTCTCGAACAGCCCCCGAGGGTGGTACTCGAGCACCAGGATGATCCGGGTCAGGTTGTCGGCGAGCTTGTGGAAGCTCACCGCCCCGTCGAGGTAGCCCTTTCCACCCGTCGAGCGCCATACGATCCGATCGAACGGAACCTGCTCGAGTATCGTCGACTCCCATGTCCGCCGCGACCAGAAGACCTTCCCGGTCCACTGCAGTTTCTCGTCGCGGACCTGCTCGAACTTCTTTATGAACTCGGGCCAGTCCGCGAACCGGGTCCACAGGTCGTAGGCGAGGCCGATCGGGACACCGACGTCGATCTGCTCGACGATGTTCGTCGACGTGAGCTTCCGGCCGCCGGCGCTCCTGCCCTCACCGCGAAAAGACCCCGTGATGCCGTCGACGGTGTTTGCGGCGGTGTGGGCGAGCTTGCGTCTGCCCGCGTTCGTCGCCGCTGCGACCGGGGACTCGACCCCGGTCAGGGCGCCGAGTAACGTGCCGCCGTTGCCGTCGGCGTAGTCGGACAGCCGGCGGATGATCAAAGTGAGGTGGATCGAAACCGTGTCGGCGGTGAACTCGCCGATCGTGCCGGCCAAACGCGCCACCGAATCTGGCAGGTCCTGGACACAGTACAGATCGGTGCCAGTGACATCGGCGGTGTCGGGGGCCGCCCCGTCCGCATCCTGGTCGGCGGCGCGGTGCTCCGTCTCGGAGCCCGGTGCCGGTGCCTGCATGCTCATCGTGGCCTCCTGCGGCCCGGTCGCGGCCGCGCTGCGGTTTCCGGGGCGGCGCCACAGCCCCCGGGTGTCGTTATTCGTCGAGCGTGATCTGTCCGATGCGGGCCTCGGGCCCGAACAGGCGCCGGGCGTGCGCCTGCGCCGCGGTCCGCACCCGGTCCAGCGGGGCGGTGACGATCACCTTCCCCAGCGGTGGGGTGTCGGACTCGGCGGGATACCTCGAGGTTCGCCAGTCGAGGTTGTCCGCCGGTCGGCGCCGCGCCGGTTCGATCTGCACCACCTCGAGCAGTCCGGGTGTGTGCACCTCTGCGCAGTCGGTGTCCGTGCGCAGCCGATCGACGACGGCCTGCAGGTCGGGGATCGACCAGGCCCACAGGCCTTGCCGCGGTTTGCCGTCACGACGAACAGCAGCGGGTGCAGCCCCACTCGACGAGGTAGCGGCGGTGCGGGAAACGGTCGTCGCCATGGTGAACTCCTGACCGGTCGACACAGCGTGTGTATCGCCGACCAGCCTTCCCGGCACTCCATGATGAGTGTAACGCCGCGCCAGGCGTCTCGGCGTCATCGCCGCGACCGAGCCGTGGGCGCCGAGGCGATATCGTCCGCGGACATGATCTCGAGAAAGTGACATGTTCGACGAGACCAGGAACCGCCGGAGGGCTCAGGATCGAAGCCGGATGCTGCCCGAGAACATCACAAGATCCCCGTCCAACTGAAACACCAGCGCGGACAACGACCTGCGAAGCGAACTTCGGCGGTCGGACGACACGAGGTCGTATCCCAATCGATGCCAGCGTCGACCCACAGGGCTCGGCGGGTAGGGCCCCGATGCCTTAGGAACAGGTTTACTGCCTCGTCCCGTATCCCTGACGGGGCTGAGCTCGGGCGTCCCTCGCGGAGCCCATGTCACGTCGTCGACGCCGGAGTCGATGACCTCATCGACGGTGCTGTGAAGCCCGTAATCAGCACGATCGCCTTCGAATCGCCGGGCCGGAGCACGAGCGGTGGTGGGCGGGCGGCGACCGGAGAATACTCGAAGGTGTGCGGCTCGGAGTCCTGGACATCGGCTCGAACTCGGCGCAACTGCAGATCGTGCAGGCGTTGCCGGGGGCTCCGCCGCTGCCGATCCACGCCGTCAAGACCTCCACGTTGCTGGGGGAGGCGATCGGCGACGACGGCTGCCTGGAGGAGGCCGGTATCGAACGCGTGTGCCAAGCCGTGAGCCGCACGCTCGCGGCGGCACACCGGTACGAGGTGGAACAGCTGTATCCGTTCGTCACGGCGGCGATTCGTGATGCGGCGAACCGGGATGCTGTTCTCGAACAGATCCACACCGAATGCGGGATCCGTCCGCAGTACCTGTCCGGGTTGCAGGAGGCGCGGTTGACCTACATGGCGGTGCACCGCTGGTACGGATGGTCCGCGGGCCGCATCCTCATGCTCGACATCGGTGGCGGGTCGATGGAGATCGCGTTCGGGCGCGACGCCGAACCGGAGTTCGTCCTGTCGCTGCCGCTCGGCGCCGGTCTGCTCACCCGCACCTATCTCCATTCCGATCCGCCGCGCCGGGGTCAGGTCAGGGAGCTGCGTCACTTCGTGCGCGACACGTTGAGCGAGTCGGCGGAGCGGCTGCGCTGGGAGGGGGAGTTCGGGCGGGTGGTGGGCACGTCCAAGACGTTCAAGCAGCTGGCCCGCCTGACGGGCGGAGCGCCTCAGCGACGTGGTCCGTTCGTGCGTCGCATCCTGCGCCGCAGCGACGTGCACCGCTGGGCGGGACGGCTGACGCAGCTGCCGACTCGTGAGCGAGCGAGGCTGCGCGGCATCTCGCCCGCCCGGGCTCGGCAGATCCCCGCCGGTGCGATCGTCGCCGACGAGGCGATGCGCGCGCTGGACGTCGATGTGCTCGACGTGAGTCCGTGGGCGCTGCGTGAGGGCGTGATGCTGCAGCACCTGGCGACGGTGACCGCCCCGGACGTCGCGTTGCCGCTGCAGCCGCTCGTGCCCGCCGAGCCGGAGAAGGCGCATCTGGTGTCGTTGCCGACGGAAGCGTCGAAGCGAACGGGATTCGCGTGACGCGAAGTTACTCGCGCATCATCGCCCACGTGCGTGGCCCGTCGCCGGGCAGATCCACGGCGCCGACGACGTCGAACCCGAGCCTGCGGTAGAACGCGACGTTCCGCTCCGACGACGTCTCGAGATACGCCGGTGCCCCCGCCTCGCGGGCTTCCCGGAGGCCGGGGGCGAGGACCGCGCCGCCCAGGCCCGAGCCCTGCCGGTCCGGATCGACGGCGACGGTCGCGAGGAACCACGCCGGCTCGCTGGGCCGAAGCGGCGCCAGCGCCTCGTCCGCGGCCGTCGCCGCGTCGGCCCGATCGCCGGACAGCTCGGCGACGCGCCCGGCGATGCGTGCGAAAGCCTCTGGAATTCCGGTGGATTCGGGAGTGGTCCACACCGCGACGGCCGTGGCGTCGTCGGTCACCCACACCCGCCCGCAGCGCAGACCGATCTCGGTCAGGTACAACCGCTGCAACTCCTCGACGCGGCGCAGGTGGTCGCGGGCGTCGACGGTGTGGCGGGTGAAGGGATAGTCCGCGAAGGCGCGCGCCAGGGTGCGGGTCGCGCGGTCGACGTCGGTGGGTTCGGCAGGGCGGATCTCGGTCATCGCGCCGAGCGTAGGGGCACGCCCGCGGCGACCGCGAGTTCTTTTCGGCCTCTCGTAGTCGTGCCGCACGGGGCGCTTCTGAGGCTCGAGGCCGCCTAGCATCGCGTCCATGACCGAACCGTGGGACGGCCTGGCCCTCGCGTCGATCGGGCAGCCCGATCGAACGATGACTTTCGCGGGCGGAAGCGTGCGGGTCGTGCTCGATCTGCCCGGGCCTGTCACGGTCGGTCACGGTGTCTATCTCCCGGGCTGGCGGTGGTCCACGCACGTCGGTGCTGTGACGGGCAAGATCTCGCAGCACCACAACGGTTACGTGCTCAGCGGCCGGATGCGGGTACGAAGCCGGGCGGGCGCTGAGATCGAAGCCGGATCCGGGGACGCGTTCGCGGTCGGGCCGGGGCACGACGCGTGGGTGGTCGGGGACGAGCCCTGCACGGCCCTCGACTGGTCGCCGCGAAACTGACCCACCGCGTTGAGTTCGAAATCACTGCCTGAGGGGCAGTCTCGGCGCTGCGCCACCGCAGCTCACCTACCCGACGAGAATGTCGAGACCCCTCTCATCACCTGACCGGCGTGGTGGGACGGATCTCGAACCGCTCGGGGATCCGCAGCCATGCGGTGCTCACCGTCGACCAGTCCCCGACGCCCGGCCACGGTCCGGACTGACTGTGCCGGTAGCCGCCCGCCTCGTACCGGTCGTACGGCACCTCCGACAGCCGCGGATGGGCACACAGCAGGCCGAGCGTCGACAGGTGCACCGCGTCCCACCGCTCGGCGATCGACGGCCAGTCCGGGACGTGCGCGCCGCGGTATTCGATCGGGTGCGCGGCGATCAGCTCGGCCCAGTCGTCGGCGGTGTCGATCCGGACGATCCGCGCGACCTCCGGGTCGAAGTGCACCGTGTAGCGGGCGGGGTCGCTCGCGCTGCGCAGGTTCTCCCCGCTGGCACCCCACGTGTCGGACGCCCCGTCGTCGAGCGGCGTCGCGGTCCAGAACGCGCCGTCGGGCAGCGCCCCGGGCCGCGCGCGGTTGCGCACCCGCGGCACGCTCAATTCGGTGACGGCGCCCTGATGCACCTGCGGGCTGACCAGCGTGTCGCGGCTCGGCGCGCGCAGGGCTGCGCAGATCGCCTCGCTCATCTCACGGACAGCGGGGGAGGCGACATCCAGATCCAGGATCTCGTTGGCGCCGTTCCCGTAGACGTATTCGCGGATGATCCGCAGCGTGTTCTCGACGAAATCCTCGAGCGAGTCGGCCTCGATGAACTCGGTGACGGACAGCTGGGGATCCGCAGTGCGGTAGGCGCGCAGATACCCCTGGACGAGCATGCGGCCCGGCACGGTGTCGAGCAGGTTCGCCGCCACATCGGAACACATGATCGACATGCTGCCGCATCGGTCACGCTGTCGACACGAACTCCGCAATCCACCGACGCCGGTTTCGGTCCTGCCCTCGTCGCCGCGGTACGACGACATGCCTGCGGAGCTTCCGGCCGACTGACCGAGTCCCGGAGATCGCCACCTACATCGATCGCAGGTTGCACTTCAGATGGTGTCGATACCCAGTAGATGTTCGATACCGCGAAGATCGTCCGCGTTTCGGGTGACAAGTCGGGCGTTGTTCGCGTGCGCGGTGGCGGCGATCATCAGATCGAGTGCTCGAGGCTGAGGTTTGCGACCGTACGCGTGCACGGCCGCGGCCAACTGTCCGTAACTTCGAGCGACACTCGCGTCGACGGCGAGTGGTTCGAACGCGCGCTCGATGAAGACCAGCCGTTGCAACCGCTGAGCGCGCTGCTGCGCGGTGGTCGCGACCAGGACTCCGAAGTGCAGTTCCGCCAGACTCACGGCACTGATCGCGACCTCACCGTCGATAGGCGGAACATCCTTCGCGATCAGGATGCTCGTATCGAGTACCGTCCTCACCGCGACGCCCAGGGGTCCGCGATCGGGTCGTCGATGAGGCTGCGATCTGCCTCCCACGTCGGATCGGTGTCGGTCCGAAAGATGTCGGCGACCTCGTCGAAGGAACACCACGTCTTCCGGCCGGCCGGGCCGAGGATCGCGCTCGGCCGGCCGGCGACCGTGATCAGCATCGTCTCTCCCGCTTCGGCGCGTTTGACATAGTCGCTGGCGTGCTGGCGCAGTTCCTTCAACCCCACACTCTCCATGCCCAAGGGTAGCACTAATGCTACTTCCCATAGTGGGGTCGCAGACGTCGAACCTGCCCGCTGCCTTTTCGGCTTCGTGCGTGGGGAGTGCCGCGATTCAGGACTCTGCGCGCCACCGGACGGCTGTCACGGGAAGTCGACCGGTCTTCACGTGCCCTGAACGGAGCGGACGGGCTTCCTGTCGGGTCGGCAAGGGATTACCGTTCGCGCATGCGCGCAGCCGTGGTCGTCGCCTGCTTGATCGCGGCGACCGCGTGCGCGCCACCACTGCCATCCGAGGCGCCGGAGCCGCCGCCGCCGGCGCGCGTCGCCGTCGACCGCCGCGGCCTGACCCTGGACGGAAAACCGTGGTGGCCGGCCGGGCTCAACGCGTACCAGCTCGCCTCCGACTGGGACGTCAACGGCGGCTGCGGCGCGCAGGTGGACCTGGATGCGTACTTCTCGTCCCTGCCCCCGACGTCGCTGACCCGGTTCAACGCCTTCCAGGCGCTCGCGCTGAACCGAGTCACGGGGACGCTGGACTTCTCCGCGATCGACGCCGTGTTCGCCGCGGCGGAACGTAACGGGCAGCTCGTGATGCCGGTGCTGTCCCCGCAGGACGGCGCGTGCGGGAACGAGTTGTACAAGGACCGCGCCTGGTACGAGCACGGCTGGACCACGCGTCGGGCTCCGTACGCGGTGAGCTTCGCGGACTGGGTGCGGATGGCCGTGGACCGATGGCGGGTCTCCCCGGCGCTCGCCGCGTGGGACCTGCTGGGCGAACCCGAGCCGGGTGTGTGCGGCGACGAGGCGTGCAGCCTGCCGCGACGTTCGTGCCCGGCCGATTCGGCGCAGCTGCTGCGATCGTGGACCGACGCGGTCGGGCGCATCGTGCGGGAAACCGATCCGCGGCACCCGATCACCCTCGGCCTGATCGGCGGGGACCAGTGCGGCAGCGCCGGGGACGGCTACGCGCAACTCGCGCAGTCGCCCTACCTGGATGTGCTGCAGTACCACGACTACGACGACGCGGCGTGGCTGCCGGTGCGCCTCGGCCAGGTGACCAAGCCGATCCTGGTGGCCGAACTCGGCATCGAAGCCGGGAGTTGCCTGTCGCTCACCGAGCGTGCCCGCCGGGTGGACGCGGCGCTGACCGGCTACCGCGAAGCCGGTGCCGCCGGTGCGTTGCTGTGGGCGTTCGTGCCCGACCCGCGCGGCGACCAGTGCACCTACGACGTCGGCCCCGGCGATCCGGTGCGCGACGTGCTGGCCCGGCACGGGCGCCGTTGAATTGCGCCGTGTGCTCGGCCGTCGTCCGGCATCGAGTCACCGTTCCTCGACTCGCTCGCACGGACTTGTCCGCCAGGCGGATACGGAAAGGTCCCACGCGTGCACGAAGTAATTCGATTGCGCGTTCTCGTCGTGGTGAATACCGTCTGCTGCATCCGGCGGAGAGCCGGTCGAACTCGGATGGAAGTGGTGAACTATGCCCCGGACAGCCGCCGAGCTCCTTCACGATCTCGTGAAGCGCTCGGACCGGTGATCCGCAACCACCATCGGATCGCCTGTCCGATGTGAGGTCTTCGCGGGATCGACAGTGCCCGGCACACATTGCAGCACAGTTGATCTCACAGAGGAGAACCCGAGTGTTACACAGTGGCACATCCATCTCGCGCCTTTCCACGTTCACATGTATCCGGTGCGGGCTGGCGGTACCTGCCGCGACGCCTGCCGGTGCACCGCGCACGCACTGTCCGAACTGCCTCGCCGGAAAGCACCGACCCGGTCCGGACGCCACGTGCGGAGCACGCACGCAACCGATCTCGATCGCGGTTCTCCGGGGTGGAGAGTGGATGCTCATCCATCGCTGTACCGCCTGCGGTGCCCTCGACGCGTGTCCGGTGGTCGAGGACGACAACCAGTTGCTGTTGATCCGCATCGCGGTGAAACCGTTGGCGCAACCGCCGTTTCCGCTCGAGCATCTTGCGCAACTGTAGGAGCGCTCGGTGTCCCGCAGGAACAATCGAACGGATCGGGTGCAGCGCCCGAAGCCGTCCCATCGCGACGCACCCGCACGGCACGGAACATCGTTCCGCTGCATCGGATGCGGTCTGGATGTGCCGATGCAGGCCTCCGGAACCGCGCACCGTAACCACTGCCCGCACTGCCTGACGAGTAGGCACGTCGATCGTGTGCCCGGCGACCGGGCTGCCGGCTGTGGGGGCCGGATGGAGCCCATCTCGGTGACCGTGCGCGGGGCCGGGGAATGGGTGATCATCCACCGGTGCCGCGCCTGCGGCACGCTCGGTGCCAACCGCTGCGCCGGGGACGACAACCCGCTTGCGCTCCTCCGGATCGTGCTGCGGCCCATATCGGCCTCGAGCGTGCTGCTCGACGGGGAGAGGCCGCCGCCGGAGCGTTCTTCCCTCCCGCTGCGGAAGGTCTTGTCTGTCGGCAGCGAAGGCAGGAGCGACTGAATGTCGTGGGTGCCGTCCGTCCTGCCCGTGGCGGAGCCGGTGGTGGCGTAGGCGAGATCCCCGAACAGCCGGCCGGTCAGTCGTTGCCTGCCGACCGTGGGGCGCCGGCTGTACCAAGTGGCCGTCCAACCGTCACCGCGTAGGAACAGTCGCCATTCCCACCATCGTTCATCTTCGGGAAATGCCGCCGAGGGTGCGGGTTGTCGTAGCGGGACACCGTCGTCGAGTGCTTCGACGTCGACCTCGACGGTGACGATGCTCGGGTCTGCTGCGTCCGGCGGTGTCTCTGCGAACAGCAGCCAGTACCGTCCGATCTCCCCGACTTCAGGTGGCGCAACCTCTCCATCGCAGATCGCCGGTTCTGTCACCAGCACCGGCAGCGTCCGGTGCGGACGGACAGGTGCCCGTGATGTCGGCATGCGGCCAGTGTGCCATCATACCCAGGGCCCTGACCGCAACGAACGAGGCGTTTCGGATCGAACTTCCTGAGCCGCAACAGCTCACTACCCCTCCACGTCGTCCCCAGTGGCACGTTCCGCGTGTCCGGCAGGGTCGAAACATCTCCCACTACTAAGTGTTGCCACCTACCGGTACTCAGTGTTACTTTGTACCGGTAGTCAGCGACACCAGGTACCGGGAGAGAGCGATGGGCAAGCAGGCGACCGAGATGCTCAAGGGAGTCCTCGAGGGCATTGTGCTCGCGATCCTCGCGACACGGCCCGCCTACGGGTACGAGATCACCGCACAGCTACGCGAGCAGGGCTTCACGGACATCGCGGAGGGCACCGTCTACGCCCTACTCGTCCGGGTCGAGCAGCGTGACCTCGTCGACGTGGAAAAGGTTCCATCCGAGAAGGGCCCGCCGCGCAAGGTGTACACCCTCAACGCGCGGGGACGGGACCAACTCAGCGAATTCTGGAAGAACTGGAGCTTCCTCGCAGAACGTATCGAACAGCTGCACGAAGGAGAGAAGTGATCATGGCCGCCAAATGGATCGAATTCCTCACCGGATCACTCGAGCAGAAGAAACAGTTCAAGCGGTACAAGGCCCGGATCGAGAAGCTGCCGGAACCCTACTCGAGCACCGCGAAGGCCTTCCAGCGGTACCTCACCTACTACGGTGGCATCACCGACGGCGGCACCCTCGTGACGATGCTCTGCGACTCTGCCGACTTGTGGGAGCGCGCCGCGGCCGACGGAACTCCGCTCCGGGAGATCGTCGGCGAAGACCCCGTCGAGTTCGCCGAGACGTTCGCGCAGGCCTACACCGGCGCGCAGTGGATCGACAAGGAGCGTGCTCGATTCACCAAGGCGATCGAGGACGCCGAACGCAAGGAGCAGCGATGACCACCGCCATCAGCGTCCAAGGCGTCGAGAAGTCGTACGAGCAGTTGCAGGTGTTGCGCGGCGTCGACTTCGAGGTCGAGGCAGGCACCATCTTCGCGTTGCTCGGCTCGAACGGCGCCGGCAAGACCACGCTCGTGAAGATCCTCGCGACGCTGCTGAAATCGGACGCCGGGCAAGCCGCCGTCGCCGGCTTCGACGTTGTCGAGGACGCCGCCAATGTACGCGAATCGATCAGCCTCACCGGGCAGTTCGCCGCCGTGGACGAGGTCCTCAGCGGCCGGGAAAACCTCGTGCTGATCGCCAAACTGCGCCATCTACCCGATCCGCAGGTGGTGGCCGACCAGCTGCTCGAGCGCTTCTCGCTGACAGCAGCCGGGGACCGAAGGGTGTCGACGTACTCGGGAGGCATGCGCCGGCGCCTCGACATCGCGATGAGCCTCATCGGCAACCCGCCGATCGTGTTCCTCGACGAACCCACCACCGGGCTCGATCCGCAAGCGCGCACGGAGGTGTGGCAAGTCGTTCGGGACCTCACCGCACGCGGCACGACCGTCCTCCTGAGCACGCAGTACCTGGAGGAGGCCGAGCAGCTCGCCGACCGGATCGCGATCCTGCACGAGGGCCGGATCATCGTCGACGGCACCCTCCCCGAACTCGAGCGCCTGCTTCCCCCCTCGAAGGTGGAATACGTCGAGAAGCAGCCCACCCTCGAGGAAGTCTTCCTCAGCATCGTCGGTGGCGGCGCCGACACCGAAAAACCCAGTGCCACAAATGGAAAGGAACCGAAATGACCACCCATGTCGTCGCCGACACCGCGGCCCTCACCGGACGATCCCTGCGCCACATCACCCGCAGCCCCGACACCATCATCACGACCGCGGTCACGCCGGTGGCCATCATGTTGCTGTTCGTCTTCGTCCTCGGCGGCGCCATCGACACCGGCGCCGGAACGGGCACAGCCGCGTACGTGAGCTACCTGCTGCCCGGCATCCTGCTCATCACCGTCGCCTCGGGTGTCGCGTACACCTCGGTGCGACTGTTCAACGACCTGCAGGGCGGCATCGTGGAACGATTCCAGTCGATGCCGATCTCCCGGTCCTCGGTGTTGTGGTCACACGTCCTGACCTCACTGGTCGCCAACCTGACCGCACTGGCCATCGTCGTCGGGTTCGCCGTCCTCATGGGGTTCCGTTCCGGGGCAAACATCCTCGAATGGCTCACGGTCGCCGCAATCCTCACCCTGTTCACGCTGGCGCTGACCTGGCTCGCGGTCATCGCCGGCCTGTCGGCGAGCACCGTCGACGGCGCGGGGGCATTTGCCTACCCGCTCATCTTCCTGCCGTTCGTCAGCTCCGCCTTCGTGCCCACCGAGTCGATGCCGGGCCCGGTGCGGGCATTCGCCGACAACCAGCCCGTGACGTCGATCGTGAACGCGGTCCGTGACCTGCTCACAGGCCAGCCAGTGGCCGGTGACCTGTGGGTGGCCCTCGCCTGGTGCGCCGGCATCCTGGTCGCCTCATACACCGCAGCGGTCATGATCTACCGACGCAGATTCTCCTGACCGTCATCACGCCGGAACAGTTGCAGCACGCCCCCTTGACTCTCTCCACCTGACGCCGCAACTCTCAGACCGCTCGACCAGCCCAGATCGACGCGCGAATCGCCGCGCTGCACGCGGTCGAGAGATCGGATCCGCATCGTCCGCCGCCCGCGCGGGAGGTGTCCTCGTACTCACTCAGCCTCCTCGAGGCGGAAGGACGTGGCTCGCAGCGCGAGTCCAGGTACCCAATGACGGACAAGACTGATTTCAAGAGGACCCTCGACGCCTATCAGGCACGACGGGGCAAGTTCCGCCTGGTCGACGTACCGACGATGCAATACCTCATGATCGATGGTCATGGCGACCCCAATACCTCTCCCGACTTCGACCGGGCAGTCCGCGCTCTGTACCCCGTGGCGTACAAGCTGAAGTTTGCCAGCAAGCGCGATCTGGACCAGGACTACGTTGTTCCGCCACTCGAGGGATTGTGGTGGGCGGACGACATGGATTCGTTTACCGCGGCGCGGGACAAATCACGATGGGACTGGACCATGATGATAATGACGCCGGACTGGATCGACCACGCGATGTTTGCCGCGGCCGTCGAACGCGCCGGAGCCGAGAATCGGCCGCAGGGCCTCGACGACGTCCGCCTCGAGACGCTTCACGAAGGCCGATGCGTGCAGACACTGCCCGTCGGCCCCTTCGGCGACGAAGCTGCCGTACTCGCGCAACTTCACGAAGAGTTCGTCCCGGACAACGAATTGCGCCTGACCGGCAAGCATCACGAGATCTATCTCACCGACTTCCGCAGGACCGCGCCCGACCGACTGCGCACCATACTCCGACAGCCGGTCGCCCCAATCCTCTGACACCGAACGAGAGCCCGATCTCGTCGATTCCGGTCAGCCGGCGCTGCCGCCGGTGCCCACTCCGGCATCGGTCGGCCATGAACCGGAGGCGGCCCTTCCGGCCTGCAAGTGGGAGGGGGCCACCTGACGCTCGTCCGTCCACAACGATTCGGCAATAACTTGTGCGGCGTCGCGATGAGTTTCGCCCTCCGGGGCAGTCTGATCTGCATGGGCAAACTCATCTATGGCTTCAACGTGTCGGTGGACGGGTACATCGCCGATGCACAAGGAAACATCGACTGGACCGATCCGAGCGAAGAACTGCACCAGTACTGGAACGACTTCGAGCGGGAGACCGCCCTGTCGTTCTACGGGCGGCGGCTCTACGAACTGATGTCCGCGTACTGGCCGACTGCCGACAAGGCCCCGGACGCCACCCCTCTGATCGTCGACTTCGCCCGCATCTGGCGCGACATGCCCAAGGTCGTGTTCTCGCACACCCTGGAGTCCGTCGACTGGAACTCCCGCCTGGAACGCGGCGACCCGGTCGAGGTGGTGACGAGGCTGAAAGCCGAAACCGACGGGCCACTGGAGGTGGCGGGCGCGACGCTGGCCGCACCGATCGTGCAGGCCGGACTGGTGGACGAATACCGGATCGTGGTCGCGCCCATCGCCGTGGGCGGCGGCATCCCGTTCTTTCCGACACTGCCGTCATGGATTTCGCTGCGACTGTTGGAGAACCGCACCTTCCCGGGTGGCACGGTCCTGCTGCGCTACGAGGCGAAACACGACTGATCGGCCATACACCTCCAGGCGAGCTGCGGATGCACTACGAGATACACGACTCGAGCGGCACGCAAGTACTGCTGCTGCACGGCAGCCTGTTCGACATCCACCAGCAGTTCGACGAACTGCTGCCCGGGAAACTCACAGAACGACCGATCGACCCACCAACCACCCTGGAGGTCGCCTGAAACTCGCCCATCCACAGGTCTTGACAATATCTCGATCCTAGGAGCGCGCACTGTCGGACTCGGAGAGACCGGAGCGGATTGCGCAAGGCCTACTACGACGCATGGTCCGAGGTCGCATCGGCCAAAGCAATGCGACGACGGTCGCGGCA
>NZ_WVTE01000049.1:0-14240 GCF_009939605.1 Rhodococcus sp. YH1
ATACCGAACTGTGGCAGTGGCGTCTGGCCGCGCGCTGCCGGGAAGAGGACGCCGAGATCTTCTTCCCCCCGACCGGCGAGCGCGGGGAGGCCCGCGACAAGCGCGAGGCCCGCGCCAAGGCGCTGTGCCGCGGATGCTCCGTGGTGGACGACTGCCTGGCGTACGCGCTCGGCACCGGTCAGCAGCACGGTGTGTGGGGCGCGACGACCCCGGAAGAGCGGGATGCGCGTTCCGGTCGCTGACCGTCAGGCGGGCGGCGTGCGGACGACGGTGAGTGCCGAGCGTGTGCGCAGCGTGAACCCGAGACTCTCGTACAGCCGTATGGCGGTCGTGTTCGCCTGCGATGCGTGCAGGAACGGGACTTCACCGCGGGCACGGATTCCGGCCCCGACGGCACGCACCAGACGGGTGCCGAACCCCCGCCCGCGAAACCGGTCGTCGGTGCACACGGCACTGATCTCGGTCCAGCCGGGGGGATGCAGCCGTTCCCCGGCCATTGCGACAAGCCGGCCGTCGACGCGGATCCCGAGATACGTCCCCATTTCCACGGTGCGGACCCGGTACGGGCCGGGCCTGGTGCGGTCGATCAGGTCGAGAATCTCCGGTACGTCGTCGGCGCCGAGGACCGTCAGGCCGGGATCGTGCTCCACGGCGAGTGCGCTGCCGTCCATCTGCACGAGGCCGAACGAATCGATGATCTCCCACCCCGCAGGTGGCGTGTGGCCGTGGCCGCGGAGCGACACCGTGGTGTCCGGGCCGACGAGCGTCGCGAAATCGGCCCAGTCCTCGTCCAGCAAGGTTTCGGGATGGCCGACGTGCGGGGCGACGTCGGGGTCGTACATCGCGATCCGGCCCGACCATCGAGCGAAGGGGGCGTGGATTCCGCGAAGTGATCCACGGATGGGGTCGTCCAGCGGGTGGACACTCTCGTCGGTCGCTACCGCAAGGTCCGCAGTCACCGAAGTCCTTCCTCTCTTCATCGGCCGCGCAACGGCCGCCCGGGTACGGCGACGGAACCGTACCCGGGCGCCGGCACGCTGCCCTGCAGGGTCAGTTCGACGGCTGCAACGCCGGCACCGGTGCGGGCAGACCGAGACGTTCCCTGAGCGTGTCGCCCTCATAGTCGCGCTGGAACAGGCCACGCTCCTGCAGCAGCGGAACCAGTTCGCCGGTGAGGTAGTCGAAGCCCTCCGGGTAGAACGACGGCAGCAGGATGAACCCATCCGCGCCGCCGCCGTTGAAACGCTCCTCGAGCTGGTCGGCGATCTGTTCGACCGACCCCACCGGCACCCAATGGCCCGAGGAGGACACCTCCATCTCGATCAGCTGCCGGATCGTGAAGCCCTCCTCGAGTGCCAGCTGCTTGAACACGCCGTACCGCGACTGCCGGCCCTGCACCGCGGCGATATCGGGAAGCCGCTCGGCGGGGATCGTGCCGTCGACGTCGAGATCGGACAGGTCGACGTGGCCGAGCTGACGCGAGAGCCGCACCAGGCCCGACTCGATGTCGATCAGGTGGACGAGCTCACGGTGCAGCTCGAGCGCCTCCTTCTCGGTCCGGCCGAGAATCGGGGAGACGCCGGGCAGGATCTTCACATCGTCCGGGTTTCGCCCCGCCGCCGCGACGCGGGACTTCAGGTCGCGGTAGAACGCCTGGGATGCGGCCAGCGTCTGCTGGGCGGTGAACACGATCTCCGCGTGTCGCGCGGCGAAGGCCTTGCCGTCGTCGGACGACCCGGCCTGGGCAATGACGGGTCTACCCTGGGGTGAGCGGGCGACGTTGAGGGGTCCCGCGATCGTGAAGTGCTCACCCACGAAGTCGATCGGGTGGATCTTCTCCGGGTCGGCATAGATGCCGGCCGCTCGGTCGAGGACGATCGCATCGTCCTCCCAGCTGTCCCACAGCGCGAGGATCGCGCGAACGTACTCGTCGGCGATGCGGTACCTCTCGGCGTGACTCGGCAGCGGCCTGCCGCCGTAGTTCACGTCGCCCCACGCCGAGGTGACGATGTTCCAGGCGGCCCGGCCCCGGGAGATGTGGTCGAGGGACGCGAGCTGACGCGCGACGTTGTACGGCTCCGAGAACGTGGTGGACACGCTGGCGACGAAGCCGATCTTCTCGGTGAGCGCGGCAAGCGCCGACAGCAGCGTGATCGGCTCGAGGTGCGCGAACGGCTTGGTGCGCGCCTGGTCGCGATCGAGGGTGAGCCCGTCGGCGATGAACAGCGTGTGGATCTTCGCGCGCTCGGCGGCCCGGGCGATGTCGCCGAGCAGCGACAGGTCGTAGGTCTCCTCGGCACGGGAGGTCGGGCGCCGCCAGGCACCCTGGTGATTGCCGACGCCCCCGATCAGCATTCCGAGGATCATGCGGCGGGTGGGTTCACTCATGGCAGTTGTCCTTTCGGCGGTGCAGCGCGTCGTCACTCGGCACGGGAGAAGTCCTGCGGAAGTAGCCAGTGCTCGGGGCGCGGCGTCCACTGCAGATCCTTGGCCACGACGTACGTCAGCGGCTGCGGCCACAGGAACAGCACGTGCGGGTTCTCCCGGAAGTGAGCGGTGGCCTCGTCGAACAGCCGCTGCTGCTCCTGCTCGTTCGGTGCCACGGTGAGCCGGGCGATCAGATCGTCGTACACCGGGTCGGTGAAGTGGCTCTGCGCGTACTTCGAGGTGAAGATCCGCAGCCGTTCGACCGGGGACTTGTAGCCGCTCGTGTAGCCGATGTAGACGAGGTCGGCGACGTCGTCGGTGCGGCTGCGTTCCACCCACGCGGGGAACTGTGCGGTGGTGATGTTCACCTTCACGCCGACCTCGGCGAGCTGGTTGGCGATCGCCTCGGCGATCAGGTCGGACGCGACGTAGGTGCCGGTACTCAGCTGCATTTCCAGCTCGAATCCGTCCGGGTAGCCGGCCTCCGCGAACAGCTGCCGGGCCTTCGCGGGATCATACGGGTAGGGCTGGAGATTCGAGTTCACGAGGTCGTAGGGTTCGGAGACGACCTGGCCGTAGAGCGGCTCGATGTCGTCACCGAGCAGGCTCTTCGCGAGGGTCTCCTTGTCGACCGCGTAGTTCAGCCCCTGACGGATGCGCACGTCGTCGAGCGGCTTCTTCGTCTCGTTGAAGCGCAGCGTCATGTTCCACGTGCTCCACTGGTTGCCCGTGGTGTAGACATTGCTGTTCTCGAACTGGGCGAGGTTGGACGGCTCGAACTGGATCGCGGCGTCGATGGATTCGGTCTGCACGGCGGACACCCGGGCCGCCTCGGTCGAGAGGACCTTGAATTCGACGTTCTCGAAATCGGGTGCACCCCCGAAGTACTCGGGATTACGCTCGAGCACCGCGCCGTTCTCGAGGTCGACGGACACGAGCCGGTACGGGCCCGTGCCGAGCGGTTCGAGCTTCGGGTTGTGGGACTCGACCCACTTCTGCTGGGTGAAGAAGAAGTTCGCCAGCCGGTCCGCGAGGTCCAGGTACGGGCCCTTGGTCTCGATCACGAGCGTCGCGTCGTCCGACGCCTGCACCGAGGCGATCACCGGTGCCAGCGACGCGCCGTTGGAGAAGCCGGCGGTATCGGCGAGCACGCGCTCGAAGTTCCACACGGCGTCGTGGGCTGTGAACGGGTCGCCGTTGGAGAACTTCACGCCGTCGCGAAGGTGGAAGACCCAGCGGGTTTCGCTCTCCTGCTCCCAGGATTCGGCCAGATCGCCGACCAGCTCGAGGTTCGGGTCTACGCGGGTGAGCCCGCTGAAGATCGCGCCTTGGACCGTCGCGTCGCCGTCGAGCGAACCGCTCGCGCCGGGATCGAGGTTGGTCAGCTGCCGGGACAGCCCCAGGCGCAGGACGTCGGAGTCGCCGGACGCGCCCGCATCGCCGTCGAGGACCCCGCACGAGGTCAGCACCACCGCCGTGGTCAGGGCGGCCACCGCGGTGGCCAGTTTTCGGCGGAATCTCATGAACGTGCTCCTTGGAGAATGTTGGTGTCGGTGCGCTGCCGGAGTGGGAGCGCGGGGACCGCGGCGAGCAGCTCGCGGGTGTAGTCGTGTCGAGGGGAGGCGAACAGTTCGTCCGCCGTACCCTCCTCGACGACCGAGCCGTTGCGCAGCACAACGATCCGGCTGCACAGGGCCTTGACCACGGCCAGGTCGTGGGAGATCAGAAGCAGCGACAGGCCGCGCCGCTGCTGCAGACGTTTCAGCAGGTCGATCACGGCGGCCTGGACCGTGAGATCGAGTGCGGAGACGGGTTCGTCGGCGACGAGCACGCGCGGGTCGAGGGTGAGCGCCCGGGCGATGACGATGCGCTGGCGCTGCCCACCCGACAGGGTGCCGGGCCGGCGGTCGGCGAGTGCCGGGTCGAGTTCCACCTCCCGCATGAGTTCGTCGACCTTGTCGTCGAGACCGGCGCGTTCAGCCGCCGTACCGCTGATCTCCACGGGCTCGGCAATCAGCTTGCGGACCGTCAGCCGCGGGTCGAGGGCACCGTACGGATCCTGGAAGATGTACTGCACGTTCCGCCGCCAGTGCCGCCGGCCGGCCGGATCCAGGGAGCGCACGTCGGCGCCGTCGAAGCGTATCGCGCCGGTCGTTGTGGTGTCGAGGCCGACGACGGAGCGGGCGAAGGTGGTCTTCCCGGAACCGGATTCGCCGACCAGGCCGACGCTTTCGCCTGCCCGGATCGACAACGACACCCCGTCGAGCGCGACGCGCCGGGCGCCCCGGCCGATCAGCGTCGGTGTGCGGAACTCGCGCCGCAGGCCGCGGGCTTCGAGGACGGTCGGGGTGTCGTCGGGGACTGGGGTGTCGGCCGGGCGGCCGATGTCCGGTGCGGCGGCCAGCAACTCGCGCGTGTATTGCTCCGTCGGCGCGCGCAGCAGGTCGTCCGTGGCGGCCCGCTCGACCACTGTGCCGTGACGCATCACCACGATGTCGTCGGATCGCTCGGCGATCACGCCGATGTCGTGACTCACGAGCAGGACTGCGAGGCCGAGCTCGCGTTCGAGATCATCGACGAGATCGAGAACCTTCGCCTGCACGCTCACATCGAGCGCGGTGGTGGGTTCGTCCGCGATCAGCACGCTCGGGTTCCGCGCGATGGCGATGGCGATCACCACACGCTGATTGAGTCCGCCGGAAAACTCGTGCGGGTACGCGTGCAGGCGTGTGGCAGGTGAGGCGATCCCGACGAGGTCGAGCAGTTCGATCACGCGGGCCCAGCGCGCGCGACGACCGCGGATCGTTGCGGGCAGCGCCTCGTACACCTGGGCGCCGATCGTCAGGCGTGGGTTCAGCGCGGACGCCGGATTCTGGAAGACGACCCCGATGTGCCGACGTATCCAGGCGCGGCGGGATCGACGGTCGAACTCGCTCAGTGGGCGGCCGGCGAGGACGATCTCGTCGGCGGTGAAGTCCAGAGCGCCGGGCAGCAGGTCCGCGACGGCGCTTGCGGTGACGGTCTTGCCCGACCCCGATTCGCCGACGATCCCCAGGGTCCTCCCTGCATGGAGGTCGAAGTCGATCCCGGGCACGATCACTCCGTCTCCCGGCTGGTGCCGTCGGTGGACGGACAACCTGCGCACCCGCAGGACCGGGGTGGTGGCGGTGCTGCGGGTCATTGTCCTAGGTTCCTTTCGAGAGTGGTGACCGCGAAACGTGCGGAAATCCAGTCGGCAACCAGCTGAATTCCCACGAGCAGTGCGACGAGCGCCAGGCCGGGCAGAATGGCCAGCCACCACTGGTTGGCCAGCTGAGCCTGGCCGGCGGCGACGAGCTGACCCCAGTCCGGGGCCGGGGGCTGAATGCCGAGACCGATGAAGCCGAAACCCGATAGCAGCAAGACGATCTGGGCGAAATTCAAGGATGCGCTCACCAGCACGAGGGGCGCGGTATTGGGCAGCAGGTGCCGGACGATGACGTCCCTCGTCGTTCCCCCGGCCAGCCGGCACGCGTCGATGTAGGGGCGGTGCAGCAGCGAGCGCGCATGGTTGCGCACGACCCGGAAGGTCAGCACCCACGAGCTGACCGCGAGTACCGCCAGCAGCGTCCAGGTGCTCGGCCCGAGCAGTGCCAGGACGACAATTCCCACGAGGATCGACGGGAGCGCGAGTTGCACGTCGGCGATCCGGTCGACGATCACCTCCAGCCAGGTGCCGCTGAGCACCGAGGCGAACGCGAGCGCGACGCCGATCGCGGTCGAGACCACGACCGCGATCGCCGACAGGACCAGCGCCGACCGTCCGCCGTAGGCGAGCCGGGTGAGGTAGTCGCGGCCGAGGTGATCGGTGCCGAGGGGGTGCTCCCCGAACCACGTGGGCGGCAGGGACCGCGCACCGAGGTCCTGCACGTCGTAGCCGTCGGGGAAGAGTGCGGGCGCCGCAAGGGAGACACCCACGACGACGGCGAGCAACGTCGCGCCGAGCACCAGCCCGGTGGGGGTGCCGCGCACCCGTCGGCGTGCCGTGCGGCCGGGTGCCGGCGGGAGAACGGCGCCGCCGGCACCGGCGGCGAGCGGTTCGGTGCGGTCGGAGATCACTGCGGTCATCGGACGCTCCTGGGGTCGAGCGCGGCACCGATCAGGTCCACGACGAGATTGATGACGATGAAGCCGATAGCGACGAACGTGATCGCGGCGAGCACGACCGGGTAGTCGCGGTTGTTGATCGCGGAGATCGCGAGCTGGCCGACGCCGGGCCACGAGAACAGGGTTTCGGTGATGATCGCGCCTCCCAGCACCATGCCGGACTGCACGCCGATCACGTTGACGACGGGACCGAGCGCGTTGCCGACTGTGTGCCGCAGGGCCAGGCGGGTCCCGTGAACACCCTTCGAACGCGCGAAGCGCACGTGGTCGAGGTCGTGCGTGTCTATCAGGCTCGATCGGAACACGCGCGCGACGGGCGCCGCGACGACGGGGGTGAGGGTCAGCGCGGGCAGCACCAGGCTTGCCGGGGAGCCTGCACCCGAGGACGGCAGCAGGCCGAACGTCACCGCGAACACGTAGATCAGCAGCACACCCAGGAAGAAGCTCGGGATGGCGTCGAGCGCGGTGAGTGCGGTGATGGGGGCCTGCCGCCAGGAGCCACCGCGCGGCACCGACGCCAGGTATCCGGCGCCGAGCCCGACGAGCGTGCCCAGCAGCAGCCCTGTCGCACCCAGCACCAGGCTCGCCGGGATTCGCTCGACGACGAGCGCGACGGCGGACTCGCCGTACCTGATCGATGCGGGCAGATCCCCGGACAGAATCTGCCTGACGAACGTGAGGTACTGCTCGTACCAGGGACGATCGAACCCGAGCTGGGCCGAGAGACGTTCGATGTCCGCGACCGTCGCATCCGTGCCGACGAGCAGCTGCGCCGGGTTCCCCGTCGCAACCAGACAGACGAACACGAGCGAGATCACCGCGAAGACCGCGGTGACCGCGACGACGAGTCGGGTCACCAGGTAACGCGGTGACAGCGGCCAGCGCACATGGAACGCGGATCGAAGGGTGGGGCCGGTGCCGGTCGGGGTCTGCGCCGCACGCGGTATGTCGAGGGTGCTCATGGGTTCTCCATGCCTGAGACGGTGGTCAGTCCTCGATGTCGGGGCTCTGGGCCACGATCCTGAGGTAATCGTTCTCGAACTGGGCGCGCGCGGTGGCGGGGGTCAACGGCCACGACGCGATGGTGGCCGGATCGATCTCCGGAGCGCCGCCGGCGGCCTCGATCGTCAGGGCGGCATGTGCGGCCCGTTCGGCGGCGACGAAGTAGAACGCGGCCTCCTCGAGGCTCTGCCCCACCGTGACGAATCCGTGCGAGCGCTGGACGACGACCCGCGCGGTGTCGCCCAACGCCTCTGCGGCGGGGACGTCGAAGCTGTCGCGCACCGACACCAGACCGGACAGCAGCGCCCCGTCGTGGTTGTAGACCGGCAGCGTGCGGCCGAGGGCCGACCAGGCGAAGCCGTGCGGCGAATGGGCGTGGACCACCGCGACGGCGTCCTCGCGAGCGCTGTGGAACCGGTACTGGCTGTGGAAGCCGGGGATCGACGTGTCGCGGAAACCCTCGACAACCGTGCCGGCGGCGTCGAGGCGCACCAGGTCCGACACGCGGGTGTGCGCCCACGGCACGCCGAGCGGGTTTGCCCAGAAGGTTTCCTCGGGGCCCGGATCACGCACGGTGATGTGACCGTTGAACCCGAACTCGTAGCCCCTCTCGGCGAAGAGGCGCAGGACGACGGCGAGGGCGAGTTTGCGGCGGGCGCGTTCGCCCGAGGCGTCCGAGGGACGGGAATCGGCGGAATGCAGGGTGGTGACGGACATACGGTTTCCTTGTCGAAAGAGTTTGTCGGGAAATGGATTCGAACTACGCGACGGGGCGGTCGGCGGTGAGGATCTGCCGTGCCAGCGCGTCGATCGTGTGGTCCTCCGACGGCGAGTTGTGGGCGCCGACGCGCAGGTCGCGGAAGTAGCGCTGCCAGGCGTGGGTCTGCCACACCGAGGCGGTGCCGAAGGCCCGGCCCACCTGATCGAGGACGGTCGTGGCGTTGCGGTGAGTCGCGAGCTTCACCGCTGCGGCCTCGTCGGCCGTCAACGCGCCGTCGATGTGCCGTCGAACGGCGGTGTCGACCAGGGAACGCACCGTCAGCAGCGCGAGACCCGACTCCCCCGTGTACCCGCGGACTCGCGGCACGTCCGCGGGAGCGGCGCCGTCGGCCTGGGTGGGCAGCGAGCCGTCGGTGACGAGCCGGAACGCGCCCTCCGCGATGCCCGCGTACAGGCCGGCCAGCACGAGGGACCACCACGGGCTGCTCTGTGACACGACCTCCGGAGGCAACAGGGAGTCGGAGGGGACGAAGGTGTCCTCGAAGATGATGTCGTCGCTGCCCGATGTCCGCAGGCCCAGGACGTCCCAGGTGCGCTCGATGCGCGTCGTATCGGGATCGATGTGGACGAGAAAATGCCGCAGCGTGTTCTCGCCGTCGATCGTCGCGGCGACGACGGCGTGGGACAGCGCCCGGATCCCGGTCGCGTAGCGCTTGCGGGTGCGCAACAGCCAGCCGCCGTCGGTCGGAACGGCCTGCGCCCGCACGGCACCGCCCCGAGCCGGCGCGATCGAGCGGTTCTCGCTGACGAGGGAGCTGACGAACCCGGCGCCCGCGACCACGGCCTCCGCCGCGGCGGCGAGCGATGCGGAGCCGGCGGTGTCTGCGAACACCCGTCGGGCGTGCACGACGTGCATCGCCGTGACCAGCCCGAGCCCGGGATCGGCGGCGGCGACGGTCGACACGAGACGCACCAGCGATCCCGAATCCAGATCGTCACCCCCGACGGATCCCGGCAGTGGTGCACGCCCCACGCCCGCATCGAGCAGCAGCCGCACGCTGTCGTGCGGGAACAGGTGTGCGGCGTCGGCGGCGACACCGTTGCGGTACAACTCGCCGGTGACGGCCCTCACACGGACGAGGGTGTCGGTTGGGGACGCGTCGAGAGCAGCGGTTCGATGAGGCATGGGATCCTTCACAGCAGGAGGCGAACGGAAGGTCACGGTAGGGACGTCGGGCGGTTCCGGCCAGGGTTGAAATCACTGTGAACGATCGGCATTTCCGATCGCTGTCCATCGGGGAGTTCCGATCGGCGTGAGTGGAATCCCCAGGTGAGGGGCGCTGTCGGTGGCGAGGGTTTTCGATCACCGTGCGCCGAATCGTTCACCTTGCCCGATGTGCTTCGCCGTGCCGGGACGATGTCATGGATCGCCGATTCCGATCGCGACCTATCGGGATCGGCACTTGGATCCGGACGAAGGTCCGCCTCTAGCTTCTGAGGTCGAAGCCCCACCACCCTCGCCGAGGACATCGATGACCGACTTCTCGCTCTTCTTCAATCTCGACGTCGCTGCCGCACTCGACGACCACGACGCGACGGCCCGAGCCTATCGGGAGGCCGAGGAACAATCGGTTCTCGCCGAGCGGCAAGGATTCGACGGCATATGGGTCGCCGAGCACCACTTCGCCTCCTTCGGCCGGTCGCCGGCACCGCTGCTGTTCCTGTCCCGGCTCAGCGTCCGGACTTCGACGCTGCGGCTCGGCACCGCGATCGCCGAAGCGCCCCACTATCATCCGCTCCGCCTGGCGGAGGAGGCGGCCCTGCTCGACCACCTGTCCGGTGGCAGGCTACAGCTGGGTCTGGGCACCGGCGGGTCGAGCAAGAAGCTCGAGTACGAACTGTTCGGAATCGACTTCGACGAGCGCAACGCCCGCATGCGGGACGCGGCGCGGACGGTCGTGGCCGCGTTCGACGGCGAGACCGTCGACCTCGAGGGCGAGACGTACTCGGTAAGCGGCGCGCGCATCGTGCCCCGTCCCTTCCAATGCGGAGCACGCGCAGTGTGGGTTGCCGCGAGCGACGAGACGACCCGGTTCGCCGGCGAAAACGGACTGGGTCTGCTGTTCGGCCGCGCAGTCACGCCCGCGCGCCGCGCCGAACTCCTCGACACCTACCGTGACGCGCTGGGAACGCGTCCCGGTCGCCGCGCCTCGCTGATCTTCGCCTTCCCGGCGGAGACCGACGAGGAAGCCTGGGAGCGCACCCTCCCCGTCGTTCGTCACTATGCGGAATTGCAGTCGGCCGTCGTGCACGCCGACGGCCCGGTCGACTGGGACGGTCACCCCGGTACGCCCGAGTACTTCGAGATCCTCGAACGGTTGACCTTCACCGTCGGATCCGTCGAGCGGGTCACCGAGCGGCTCGGGCGGTTCATCGAGGACAACGAGGCCGACGAGCTGCTGCTCCAGACCTATGCCGGCGCATCCCGCCACCCGGACGCCCTGGCCGCCAACGACCTGCTCGCGCGAGAGGTACTGCCCCACCTGAGGACGGTATCGCGAATCCCTGACGGTGCCTCCGTCCACGGTGGCACCCCGGCCAACGTCCAGGTCGCACCCGTTGAACAGGCGATGGCCACGATTGCAGGTATTGCAATCGCGCGGAACACAAACCTGTTCCGGGGTGCCGAGTAGCTGAAACACTCGAAGCGGAAGCGCAGTACGTCGTTCGGAGAGGGAGGGCCCGTGGCGGATCCGTTGGATCTGGTGCACCTGAGGACGCTGGTGGCGATCGCCGAGACAGGTGGATTCCGGCGTGCCGCCGATGCCCTGCACCTGAGCCAGCCGACGGTCAGCCAGCATGTCCGGTTGCTCGAGAAGAGGTTCAAACAGAACCTCGTGGTGAAGGACGGCCGCGGTTCGCGGTTTACCGATGCCGGCGCCAAGCTGGTGCACGAGGCGCGGCTGCTGCTGACCGCACACGAAGAGATGCTCGGCCGGTTGCAGGTGTGCGAGCCGTCGCAGATCACAGTCGGCTCGACCGAGCATGCCGCGGACCGGATCCTGCCCGACATGCTACGGGCGATCCGAGCCGCCTACGACGACGTGCAGCTGCAGTTCCGGATCGACCGGTCGACGTCGCTGTCCGACGCGGTCGCGAAGGGCACACTCGACCTGGCTGTCGTGCTGGGCGGCACGAGCGACAGCGCTGGTGCGGAGGTCGGCAGGCTCGATCTGCGGTGGGTCGCGTCGTCCACCTGGCCGGGGGCCGATACGTCGCGTCGTATTCCGATCGTCGCGTTCGAGGAGCCTTGTGGCCTGCGCAGCCGGGCCGTCCGCAAGCTCGCCGACCTCGGGTACGAGGTCCTGGTCGCCGCGGAATCCACGAGTCTCGACGGGGTTCTCGCGGCGACCCGCGCGGGGTTGGGGGTCGCACTGCTTCCGTTCTCAGGTGGGGTGCCCGACGGGCTCGTCGAGCTCGACTCCCTGCCGCCCATGGGCAGCATCGACATCCGGATCGTGGCGCGCAGGGGCCTGTCCTTCGATCTCGAGAAGGTCGCCGTGGATGCGGTCGCGGCGCACTTCGCCGAAGTTGCCGCCCGACGTCGGGCCGTCGTCCGCGCGGCCACTGTTCCGCCCGCACCGGTCCCCACCGTCGCCTGAGGACGGTATCGATCGGTGGTGCCGATCGATCCTCATCGAGGATCGTCGTTGGACCACGGGGCGCGAATCGGCATACCGTGGATCCGACCTGTGATTGCCGTCGGTGCCATCGCGCCTCCCGACAGGACGCGATCTCGCCGGTACGGCCCGACAGTCCTGACATCGCACACCGTTCCAGAAGAGGATCCCGTCATGCCCGTGGAATTCATCAGTGCCAGTTACGTGAACGACAGTTCGGAACTCCATCCCCGACCGGGTGCCGGCATCGACCCGAAGTTTCTGCGGCGCTACAGCAGTGAACTCGAAGCCGCCGGTTTCGACTACACCCTGCTGCCCTACGGGTCCGGCGGATACGACCCGTTCTCGGTCGCCGCGTACATAGCGTCCTTCACCGACCGCATCAAACCGATCGTCGCGTTGCGGCCCAACACGATGTACCCGACGGTGGCGGCCAAGGCGCTCGCGACCGTCGACCACCTCAGCAACGGCCGTGCGACCGTGCACATCATCTCCGGCGGCAACACCGCGGAGCAGGCCCGAGAAGGCGATCGCCTCGACAAGGAGTCCCGGTACGGGCGCTCGGAGGAGTACATCCGGATCCTGCGTGCCGCATGGGAATCCGATCGTCCCTTCTCGCACAAGGGCGCGTACTACGAGTTCGAGGACTTCCAGGCCGCTTATCGACCGGTTAATGGAACGATCCCGGTCTCGATCGGCGGCTCGTCGGAGGTGGCCTACCGCATCGCCGGCGAACTCGGCGACATCTTCGGCCTGTGGGGTGAGCCGCTCGCCGAGACCCGCGAGAACATCGGGAAGGTCGAGTCGTATGCGCGGGCCGCCGGGCGCCCCGGCCGCCCGCGCATCTGGGTCACGTTCCGGCCGATCATCGCCCCCACCGAGGAACTCGCCTGGGAGAAAGCACACCGCATCCTCGGTGCACTCGAGCGCAACCGCGCCGACGGCGGCCATTCCGGTTTTCGCGGCGCGGAGACGGCCCGTCCGGAGAACCTCGGCTCGCAGCGCCTGCTCGACCTCGCCGAGCGCGGTGAGGTGCACGACCGGGCGCTGTGGACGGCGACCGCGCGGGCGACGAACGCACAGGGCGCCAGCACCGCGCTCGTCGGCACCCCCGACACCGTCGCCGCCGCGATTCTCGATTACATCGACCTGGGCGCCGAGATCATCTCGATCCGCGGCTACGACAATCTCAACGATGCCGTCGACTACGGCCGATACGTGCTGCCGCTCGTCCGTCAGGAACTCGCTCGCCGCGAACAGGAAACGATGGAGACGCGGTTGCAGGAGGCCGGCCGGTGACCACTCGTTCCGACGTTCTGATCTCGGCGGAAGAGCTGTCGCGCATCCTCGCGACCGGGACTCCGGTGACAGTGCTCGACGTGCGCTGGCGGCTCGACCGTCCCGACGGGCGCGACGACCACCGCACCGGCCACATCCCGAGTGCGGTGTACGTGAGCCTGGAGGACGAGCTGTCCGACCACGCCGTCAGCGGCCGGGGCCGGCACCCGCTGCCGTCCGGCGGCGCGCTCGAACGGAATCTGCGCACGTGGGGTGTGCGGGAGGGGGTCCCGGTCGTCGTCTACGACGACTGGAACCGCGCCGGCTCGGCGCGCGCCTGGTGGGTGCTTACCGCCGCCGGCGTGGCGGATGTCCGGATCCTCGACGGCGGGCTGGCCGCATGGAGGGCGGCGGCAGGCGCTCTCAAGTCCGGTGCGACGACCCCGCCACCCGGGGACGTGACCGCCGCCCACCGTGACCTCTACGACGGTGCACGCAGCACGGTCACGGCCGAGGACCTGCGGGACTTCGCCGGCCGCGGCGTCCTCGTCGACGCCCGGGCTCCCGAGCGGTATCGAGGAGAGGTCGAACCGGTCGATCCCGTAGCCGGCCACATCCCCGGGGCCGTCAACGTCCCCAACATCGCGATCCTCGACGACGAGGGACGGTTCCGGCCGGCTGCAGAGGTCCGTGCCCTCTTCGCGGCCGCTGGCGCCGACGTGTCCGCACCGCTGGCGTTGTACTGCGGTTCCGGGGTCACCGCTGCGGTCGGGCTCGCGGCACTCGCGGCGGCGGGGATCGACGCCGCGCTGTTTCCCGGCTCGTGGTCGCAGTGGAGCGGCGAGCCGTCCAACCCGGTGGCCGTGGGCCGGCACGTGGGAGCGCTGTGACGGTCTCCGTCGTCCACACTCTGCGGTCGGACGTCCCCACGGACGACGAACTGGCCGAGGTTTGGGACCGGCTCGCCGCCCGCCCGGACCTCGACCG
>NZ_WVTE01000005.1:0-24241 GCF_009939605.1 Rhodococcus sp. YH1
TTCAGTTCCCCGGCGACGTACCGGTTGCGCGGGCTGAACCGGCTGCTGCCGCTGCCGTGCACGAAGATCACCAGGCCGTCCGATCCGGCGGGGACGGTCAGGGTGCCGGCCAGGCTCACGTCGCGAAGCTCGAGCTCGACGTCCCGGCCGCCGGAATCGACGCCGCGGTCGCGCCGGCTGTCGGCGGTGCTCATCGGGTCCGGCTCAGGCCAGGGTGACGGTGCGGGTGTGCGAGCGGACCGCGGCCTGCAGGTCCTGGCGCGAGAGGGTGTGCGGACCGCACGCGCAGCGCGCGGGCACGTCGTCGTCCTCGAACTGGGTCGCCTCGAGGGTGTCGACGAACTCGGACCCGAGGGATCCGCCGTGGTGCGCGGTCTCGGACCGGTCGCGATTGCCGTGCGCCGTCGGACCACCGCCGGCGACGAGCACCGGCCCCTCCGGGGTGCGGTAGACGGTGGCGACGTTGTGGCTGGCGGGGCACTTCACGCGTACGAGGGCGTGGTCGCTGCGCTGGCTGCCCAACGAATCCACGGCAGCACGAGCCATCCGGCGGCGGTCTGTGGGAAGGAGGTCGGGGATGTTCATGGGACCTATTGCACACCCGATCGCGGCCGGATCGAGGGCTTTCGCGAGCAACGGGCCCGATTCGCCCGTTGCGCTACCAGTGCTCGGGTGTGGCCACTGTGGCGGGCAGCCGGGTACGTGCGTCGCCCCGGGCGGAATCGACCTGTGACTGGACGAGGAACAGGCATCCGGTGAGGTCGGCGCCGCGCAGGTCGGCGTCCCTCAGGTCGGCGCCGATGAGGTCGGCCCGGCGCAGGTCCGCCTCGCGCAGGTCCGCGGCGACGAGGAGGGCGCCGCGCAGGTTCGCACCGTGCAGGTCGGCGCGCCGGAGCTTCGCGCCGAGCAGGTCCGCGCCGCGGCGGTTCTTCCTCCGGCCGGGCACGGCGGCCCGGGCGAGTTCGCTCGCGCGCAACAGCAGGGCATTGATCTCCTGCCGGTGCGCCGCGACGTCGAGTCCGGCGAGGGCGTCGGCGTCGCCGCGGGTCAGCCGGTCGGTCGCGGCACGCGCACCGCGCAGGTCCGCGCGGAGCGGCCCGGAGGTGGGCAGGGACACCGCCTCGTCGAGATACCAGAGCAGCTCGTGCAGTTGGCGCACGACGGGAAAGACGTCGAACATCCGCCGGGCGGTCTGCGGCGCGCGACGCCAGTCCGCGCCGCCGAACGTGACCTGCGAGACCTTCTGGCCGGCGCCGAAGCAGTCGTAGACGGTGCACCCGGTGAACCCCTTGCGCCGCAGGTCCCGGTGGATGCCGCAGCGGAAGTCGTCCCGCAGGTTCGGGCAGGGCCGGCCCGCCTCCTTGTCGATCGCGAAATCGGTCGACGCGGCGAAAGGCAGAGCCACACAACACAAACCGAAGCAACTGCCGCAGTCGGCCAGAAGGTCCGGACGGGGAGGGCGGCGGTCCGTCTCGGACAAGGCTCACGTTCCTTTCGGTGGGCGGGGCGCAGCCGGTGGCCGGCCGAGCCTAGCCCGGCCCGCCCTCCGGGGCCCGCGGTGGGCGGCCCGAGGGGCCGGGCGGTGGCCGCCACGACGGGTCACGCCCGCTGAGTCCGATCAGACGATCGAGGTCCGGGGCGTCGTCGGGAACCGCGACCGCCGGCCCGAAGAGCCCGCCGGCCGCGCGTTCCTCGTCGGTGGTCGCGGCGACGAACGACAGGCACGCGGCCAGCGCGGCGGGATCGCAGGAGAACCTCCGGCCGCTGGCGGTGGCGATGTCCCAGCCGTGGATCACGAGTTCGTCGAGCGCCACGATCCCCGCGACGTGACCGGGCAGATCGATGCCGCCGGCCTGGGTGGTTCCGGTCCATGCGCCGGGATCGCGCCACGCCTCGGCGAGGGCGAGGACCTGCCCGGGGATCCTGGTGCGCCAGTCGTCGCCGAGCCGGGACGCGTCGGCGGACGGTCCCTGCCCGGTGTGGTCGCCGACGGCTTTCCCGGCGGCGGCGGTGAATGCCAGGGACAGCCCGCCCACGTGATCCACCAGGTCCCCGATTGTGGTGCCCGCGCACGGGGTGGGACGGGCGAGTTGTTCGTGCGTGAGCGCGCCGACGAGCCGTGCCATCTCGTGGGCGGCCGGTGCCAGGTCGAGGATCTCGGTCATGAGCGTTCCTTCCGGCGGCGGTGTGCTCATGGTGCCGCACCGGTCCGACAGGTTCGGCCGGGCCGTTCCGGACGTCTCGACGCGACGGGAAAATCTACAGTCGCAACAGTAGACTTTCGGCATCGAGGCCGATAACATCGAGGACGTCAACGCGAAGGATCCGGAAGAGGGGCAGCCGACGGGTTGCCGGGGAAGTTGCAGAGGGGGCGGAGCCGCACTCGGTTCTGCGGCTCCACCCCGACGACGCGACGGGCGGACTCTGCGGAGGCCGACCACGTCGCCACCGGAGAGCAGAGCGAGAGGCTGGTGATGCGTATCCATCGGGATTGCGAACTCGTGTATGTCATTTCCTCGTGCCGGTCGAGGCCGGCACTGTCATAACCGTCACGAACCCCGGTGCCCCATGTGCCGGGGTTCCCTCTCGTAGCAACGAAGGGCACGTGGATCCCACACCCGACCGCGCTCCCGCGGTCACCAACGAACTCGACAACGACGACTACCCCGCCTTCAGCATGGGTCGCGCCGCTGCGGCGCTCGGGGTCACTCCTGCCTTTCTCCGCAGTCTGGACGACACGGGCCTCGTGGTGCCGCACCGTTCCGGGGGCGGTCACCGCCGCTACTCCCGGAACCAGCTCCGGCTCGTCGCGCGGGTGCGGGAACTGGTCGACAGCGGCACCGCGGTGGACGCGGCGTGCCGGATCGTCTACCTCGAGGATCAGCTCGCCGAAGCGCGAAGTCGCATTCCGAGCAAGTGAGGCACCCGGGTTCGGGTGGCGGCGATGTGAACGCAGACACGCCTCCGCGCCGCAGGGGCTACCCCTCGTATAGTCCCGGCGGCGCGGAGGTGCTGTGACCTCGGGCCTGCCGCGCGAACACCCCTCCGCGTGCTCGACGGCCGACCCTGTTCATTTGTTTCATTTGTTTCCCGACTGCCTGACACCTTACCATAAACCGGTCGATCGGTTTGTTGGATTCGAAGAATTCATCCGAGCGACCGACGGGGGACGAAAGCCGTTCCCGGCGTCCGATCCAGTCACTGGACACGGGCGTGCTCCGATTCGTCCGGGTCGTCTATAGTCCCTCGATAAAAGCAGTCCGGCCGGTTTGCAATGAAAGAAGCGACAATGACCGTGGATGCGGACGCAGTGCCCCGGAACAGTCCCGTCCTCGGTTTCGAGTCGACGGTGCCCAGGCGGTACGTCCACCGGCAATCGGTGTCGGAGGTGTTCCTGACGGACTGCACGTCCGCCGGCGCCGACCATCGATTCCTGCTGGGCGCGCAGTGGCCACGGCTGCACGGCTTCTACCGGACCGAAACCGGCCGATACGACACCATGCTGATCGCCGAGACCCTGCGCCAGACGGCGATCTACTTGGGGCACACGCAATATCGCGTTCCCCTCGGTCATCCGTTCGTCATGCAGACCCTGCGGGTGGACGCGGCGGTGCAGGCGCTCGCCATCGGTACCGGCGCCGCGGAGGTCGTCCTCGACGCCTGCCTGGAGGACCCGGTGTACCGCGGCGGGCTGCTGTCCCAGTTCGATCTGACGGTGGTGTTCGTCGTCGACGGACGACAGGTGGGCACGGGACAGGGAGTGGCGAACGTCCTCACCCCCGACGACTACCAGCGGCTGCGCTGGAACGGCACCGGCCCGCGCACGATCGGGGATCCCGTCTGCCCCCCGGCGATTCCCCCCGCCGTCGTCGGGCAGTCCCGGCCACTGGACGTCGTGCTCGGTCCGCAGTACGCCGAGAACCGCTGGCGCCTGCGGGTCGACGATCGTCATCCGGTCCTGTTCGACCACCCCAGCGATCACGTTCCCGGCATGCTCGTCCTCGAGGCGTTCCGGCAGAGCGCCCGCGCCGCATGCGGCCGCCCACACGCCGACGTCGACCTCATCGAGGCCGCCTACCACCGGTTCGTCGAACTGGACGAGCGGGCGAACGTGGTGGCGCGGATCGATCCGCACGATCCGTGGACCGTGCGGACCTCGGTCGAGCAGTGGGGCGAGGCGCTGGCGACCGGCACGGTGCGGCTCGCACCGGATCGGTCACGATGCTGACCGCCGCGTGGCGTTCAGTCGGCGGGCGGCGTCCAGCGGGCCCGACGGATCCGCGGGATCTCACCGTGGCGGTCTGCGGGCATTACGGCGGGCAGCAACAGGATCCACATCTCGTCGAGGCGCTGTTCGAGATCCTGCCGGTGGGTGAGGACGTTGGACACGAGCTGGACGCCGTTGTAGGCGGAGATCACGAACCGGGCCAGCATGGCCGCGTCGATCGTGTCGAGGATGTCGCCCTGGGCGATCGCCTGCTCGGTGAGCTTCTCGCAGGCGGCGATCCAGTCCAGGTACGGGCCGGTGGGACCGTCGGTGGCGCTGAGTTCGAGCGTCAGGCGGATGCCGGCCCGCACGATCGGCTCGTCGATCATCTGCCGCGCCATCTCGTGCGAGAGCATCACGACCTGCTCGAGTGCGGAAATGTCGAGGCCCGCGATGGCCTCGACCGCGGCGATCGAGATGCGATGCTGCTCCTCGATGACGACTTGGGCGAGTTCGTCCTTCGACCGGAAGTGGAAGTAGAGGGCGCCCTTGGTGATGCCCGAGCTCTCGACGATCGCGCCGAGGCTCGCGCCCTCGTAGCCCGACCGTTCGAAGTTCTCGGCCGCGCCGAGAACGATCTGCTGCCTGGTCGCCACCGCCCGCGCTTGCTGAGCCATCCGTCCTCACTCCGTTCCCACCCTGTGTTCCGACGAGGTGCATCGTGACGAACCCCATCGGGTTTCCCCCACCCGGCCGAATGGTACCCACAGTAATGGACCGCCGCCGCGACGAAGGTTCGTCGCAACCCCTGCGAATCGCGCTGATCGGCGCCACCGGCTTCGTCGGGGGCGCCGTGCTCGCGGCGCTCCCGGCGTCCGGCGTGCCCTGCACGGCCGTCGCGCGACGGCCGGACGAGCTGCCACCCGCCGCGACGCGGACGGCCGCGGCGGACCTGACCGAACCGTCGTCCCTGGACGCCGTGGTCGCCGCCGCCGACGTGATCGTGCACGCCGCCTCCTACACCGGATCGGACCCGCAGACGTGCGACGCGGTGAACCGTGCCGGGACCGGGAACCTCCTGGCCGCGGCGGTCCGGCAGCACCGGCCGCACGTGATCTACGTCAGCACGATCGGGGTCTACGGTCCCGGCCCGCACCGCGGTGTGGACGAGGATGCCGTCGTGCCGAATCCGGTCTCGGTGCTCAGCGAGAGCCGGCTCGCGGCCGAACTGGCCGTGCGTGATTACGGCGGCACCGTGGTGCGGGCCGCCTTCGTCTACGGGCCCGGAGACCGCTGGTTCGTGCCCGGCATCGCGCAGATTCTCACTCGCCTCGGCGCCTGGGTCGAGGACGGCCGCCCCCTGCTGTCGGTGATCTCGGTCGGCGATCTCGGCCGCCTGATCGCGGCGCTCGCGGTCCGCGGCACCCGCCCCGGACCCGGCGGCGATGTCCTGCACGCCGCCCACCCGGATCCGGTGAGTGTGCGGGCCCTCGCGTCGGCCTTCGCCCGCGACGCCGGATTCGACCTGCCCCGCACCAGTCTCGGGTACGACGAGGCCGTGGCCGTCGCGCCGGAGCGGGGACTGACCGAGCGGCACATAGATCTCGCCGGCCACGACCACTACTACGACGCGGCGCGCATCTGGCGGGAGACCGGGCTGCGGGTGCCGCCCTCTGCCTTCGGTCCGTAGGGGCCCTCCCTGCGCGCGGGCTCGGTCCCGTTCCCGGCCACCGGGAACGACCGGGGCGCCTCGGGGCGCGGCAGCTACCGTCGCGACGGTGACCACCGTTCCGGCTTCGAGTACTACGTCGCATCCCTTGCTGTCCGGAAGAACGGCGATCGTCACCGGAGGGGCGAACGGCATCGGCGCGGCCGTCGTCCGGCTGTTCGCCGAGCACGGTGCCGGCGTCGTCCTCGTCGACACCGATCGTGGGGCGGCCGAGCGGCTGGCCGCCCGAATTCCCGGCGTGGTGCCGATCGTCGGCGACGCCGCGGACCCGGCCGTCGCGACGGAGGCCGCGAGCCATGCCCCGGACGTACTCGTCAACAACGTCGGTGACTTCCTCCGCCCGTCGACGCCCTTCGCGGAGGCCGACGAATCCGAATGGGAGGCCCTGGCCCGCGCCAATCTCGACCACGCCCTGCGGATGACCCGCGCCGTCCTTCCGGGCATGATCGACCGCGGCCGGGGCGGCTCCGTCGTCAACGTCACCACGGTCGAGGCGCACCGCGGCATTCCCGGGCACGTCGTGTACGGCACGTACAAGGCCGGGCTGCGGCACTTCACCCGCAGTCTCGCCGTCGAGGTCGGCCGGCACGGCATCCGGGTGAACGCGATCGCGCCCGACCTGATCGCGACGCCGCAGGTGCCGTACGAGCGGCTCGTGCCGGAGGCGGACCGGCACCGCTGGCCGGGGTGGGCGCCGCTGGGCGGCCCGGGCCGCCCCGAGGACGTCGCCGGACCGGCCCTGTTCCTCGCCTCCGACCTCTCCCGCTACGTCACGGGGTCCACCGTTCACGTCGACGGTGGCAGCTACGCGGCCGGCGGCTGGTTCCCGCGCGCCGACGGGTCGTGGACCAATCGTCCCCTAGCGCCCTGACCGGATCCTCTACACCCGAAGGGTTTTCGCGTGAACTTCCTCCCACCGACGCTGAGCGTCAATCTCCCCAATTTCGGCGACGTGCTGGCCCGCGACAACTTCGCCCACCTCGTGGACGTCGCGGTCCGGGCCGAGGAATGCGGCGTGGACCGCGTGAACGTCACCGACCATGTCGTGATGGGAGCCGACACCTCCGGTTACGCGTGGGGACCGTTCGCCACCGAACCCGATGCGATGTGGCTCGAACCCATGACCGTGCTCGCGGTGATCGCCGGCCGGACCCGCACGATTCGCCTCGGCACCGGCGTGATCATCGCGGCGCTGCGGGGCGCCGCCGTGCTCGCCAAGACCGCGGCCACCCTGGACCACATGTCGGGTGGGCGGCTCGACCTCGGGGTCGGAACAGGCTGGCAGGATAAGGAATACGAGGCCGCGGGACTGAGCTTCGCCGATCGTGGCCCGCTGCTCGACGACACGCTCGCCGCCTGCCGGGCGCTGTGGGAGCACGCCCCGGCCTCGGTGCAGCGCCCGAGCGTGGCGTTCACCGACGTGTACTGTGCGCCGCGTCCCGGCGGCCGTCGCATCCCGGTCTGGGTCTCGGGGTCGTTGTCGAAGCCGGTGATCCGCCGGCTCGCCCGGTGGGGCGACGGGTGGATTCCCATCATGGGTGCCGGCCCGGACGAGCTGCGCCGGGGCCGCGATCTGCTCCGCGGCGCGCTCGAGCGGGACGGCCGCGATCCCGACGTCCTGCAGATCCGCGGACGGCTGCAGGTGGTCCACGACTCGGCCGGCGAGATCGCCGTGCCCGCGACGGCGCAGGCGGTGAAGGAGCTTCTCGCCGTGGGTGTCACCGACGTGATGGTGCCGCTGACCCTGGTGCATCCCGATCCGGACCGGGCCGCGGACCGGCTCGCGACGCTCGTCACGGTGCTGCGGGAGGCGGCCCTCTAGCGGCGGCGGGCCGCCCACGCGGTGCGGCTGCCACGGACCGTCAGGTCGCCGCGGTGCAGCAGACCGTCGGGGCTGTCGGGCGCCAACAGGGCGTCGAGGGTCTCGAGATCGTCGGTGGCCAGCCGGCCGTCGAGCGCGGCGCGGATGCGGGACAGGTAGGCGTGTGCGTAGCGGGTCGCGCTCGGTGGTGCCGGCGCCGCCGCCACGGTGAAGCTGCGCTGGGCGGTGACCTCGAAACCGGCCCGCTCCAGGTGGGTCCGCCAGTCCGGGTGCGCGTTCCAGCCCGCGCGCGCCAGGGCCTCATGGCAGCGCCGCTCCAGGCCCGGCCTGCCCCGCCCGACGTCGTCGGGCAGGAACCGGGGCAACTCGTCCATCTCGACGACCACCAGCAGGCCACCGGGATTCAGTGCGGCGTGGAGGTCGCGCAGCACCCTGTCCGGGTCGGCGACCTCGTGCAGCGACGAGGCCGCCCACGCGACATCGACCGTACCGATCGAGGGCCAGGCGGCATCCAGGTCGGCGAGCACGACCCGGAGCCGCTCGGCCGTGCCGTGCTCGGCCGCGGCGGCGCGGACGCGTGCGAGCATCGACGCCGACCTGTCGACCGCGACGATCTCGGCGGCGGGGAAGCGGCGCCCGAGCGCCAGGCTGCCCGTGCCCGTTCCGGCGCCGACGTCGACGATCGTGCGCGGCCCCTGCGGGGCGTGCTGCTCGGCCCACGCGGTCACCTCGTCCAGGTACGAGCCCAGTACCTCCGCGTCCAGGTCCAGTAGTTCTGCCAGCCCGGAGTCGTGGTGTGCGTGCCGGCTGCCGGGGGGCTGATGATCGTGCGTCATGGCTGCCACGGTAGCGACTTCGATGCGTGAAGGGCATACCATCTTGCGTATGACGCAAGATCTCGATCTGGACGCCGTGATCCGCCGACGCATCCGCGGCCTGCGACTGGCCCGTGGCTGGTCGCTCGATTCGCTGGCGGCCCGCTGCCGGCTCAGTCCGTCGACGCTGAGCCGCATCGAGACCGGCAACCGCCGGATCGCTCTGGATCAACTGGTGCCGATTGCCCGGGCCCTGGGCACCACGCTCGATCAGCTCGTCGAATCCGCCGAGGACGAGGACGTGGTGATCCGGCCGCAGCCCGAGCACATGCCCGGGGTGACCACGTGGCTGCTGTCCCGGGAACGTGCCCTGCACGGCGTGACGGTGGCGAAGATGCGTATCACCCCCGACCGGTCCACCGGAACCGGTGCGGCGAAGGTGCATCCGGGCCGGGAGTGGTTCACCGTGCTCTCCGGCACGGCCCGATTGCAGCTGGGCGAGCGGACCGTGCTCGTGCGGACCGGCGAGGCCGCCGCGTTCTCGACGATGGTCCCGCACGTGATCGGTGCCCACGACGGTCCGGTGGAGATTCTCACGATCTTCGACCACGACGGCGAGCGTGCCCACCTCCACGGTGAGCACGGCACGTCGCGGCCGTGACGCCGGCGGCTACAGCGGTTTCAGAAAGTCGAAGAACCCGGGCGTGTGCACCTGCCGCAGCCGGGTGAGCGCGCGGTAGCTGATCAGCCACACGCCGTCGACCCTCCGGTACTCCTCGTGGTAGTGGCCCCAGCCGTGCAGGTGCTCCTCGACCGCTCCGTTCGCCCACCACAGTTGGTCCTCCATCGCCCAGATCCCGGTGGCCGTGGTGTCGGAGGTGAGCGTGATCTCGGGTGTGTGACCGTGGTGCGCGCTGGTGACCGGCGTGCCTCCGTCGAGCAGGTTCTCGATCGCGCGCCGCAGCGGTTCCCGGCCCACCACCCGGTTGGCGCGATCACCGGTCCGCGGCTGGGTGTCCTCGGGCAGGCCGCCCCACGTCTCGCTCACGACGTCCTCGGTGTGCAGCGTGGGATACAGGTCCCATTGCTTGGTGTCCATCACGCGAAGCCGCGCGGCGAAGAGCCGCTTGATCTCCTCGACGGCCAGCAGTTGTTCCGCGGCGGTCAGCGTCAGGGCCGGTTCCGTATGCGTCACAAGGGCTTCCCTTCACTCGGTAGCGGATCGGAGCAGCCGCACCTCGCGGTCGGCGGTGAGGTCGACGACCAGTTCCCGGCGCGCGATGCGCCACCCGTCCGGCACGCGGCGGTACTCGTCCCGGTAGCGGACGGACACCGTGTAGTCCCGGTATCCGTCGCCGCTCGGGTACACGTGGTGCGCCTCGCAATACAGCTCGCCCCGGGCCCGGTCGCCGTCGAAGTCGATCACATGCTGACCGAGGACGTGCCGGGTGGAGTGCAGGTGCGCGACCGCGGCGAGCACCCCCTCGGCGATCGGCCCTGCTCCGGTGAGCACCGGGTCGTGCCCGCGACGGACCAGTCCCGGCGGCTGCACGAACTCGGCGTCGTCGGCGAACAGCGAGCGCAGCACGGCCGGATCGCGCCGGTCGACGGCGCGGGCATACCGTGCGACGACGTCCGCGAGGGCGAGGCGGTCCTCGACGGGGCTGCTCATGCCGGCATTCTCCATCGCCCGCCGGCCGGCGCGCGTCCCTCGTCCCGCTGACCGGACGGCGCCGCGCCGGGGCGGGTGAAGCGCAGGACGGGGCAGGTGCCCGGATGGTCGGTGACGGTCACGACCAGGCCGGCGTTCTCGGTGACGGCGGGGAGCAGCGCGGCATACGTCGCGGCGAGCGCGTCGGCGAACGTGCGGCGGTGCGGTGTCACCGATCGCGCGGCGCCGGGACGCAGCACGGTCGCCGTCCCGGCGCCGGCGGGTGCGCGCTCGCCGGTGATCACCACGTGGTCGAACCGGTCGGCGGTGATCGCATCGTCGTGTTCGCCGACGCCGATCATCACTGCGATGTCCGTGGGGTCGAGCATGGCCTCGGCGGCCTCGGAGAGGACACGCACGGTGCGCGGCAGGCCCTGCGCCGGCATCAGGACGGCACGGTGCCCGGTGCCGACCGCGCTGACCCACGGCCCCAGCAGCGAGAACAGGGGAGCGGTGCGGGTTCCGAGGATGGCCACCGTCCCGGCGTCGTGGTGGGGGCCGCAGTGCCACAGCGCTCCGGACGGTCCGGGGATCCGGTAGGTGGGACGGGCGGCGGTGCCCCAGCCTTCCAGGGACTCCCGGACGCGGTGCAGCGCCGTCAGGGAGGTGACGATGTCGTCCATGACCACGTGCGACGGCAGCACACCGTCGAAGTCCGCGTGGACCGCCTCGGTCAGCGGCTTGTGGTGCCGCACGAGCACGTCGATCATCGCGCGGACGGTCCGGACGCGGTGCGCGGGATCGGTGGCCGGCGCGGTCGCGGGCGCACGGCGCTGCCGATCGAGTACAGCGGAAAGCTGCTCGGGGAACGAGGATTCCATGGGGCCTCCTGTCGTCACCGCCGCGTACCCGCCCGTGCCGGGCGCTAGGTCAGCGACGCTTCGTGGATCTCGCGGTCGAATGCGGGCAGCGGTCCCCCGGCGCGCAGGGTGGTCGCCAGCGCCGGATCGGCCAGGTGCAGCCGGCCGACGGCGATCAGGTCGAACTCCCCGCTGCCGAGACGCCGTTCGAGCTCGGGGATGTTGTCGTCGACCGGTGCCGAGCCGCTGATCCGGCTCTCCCGCAGCGACTTGCCGATGCCGACGCTGCCGACGGCCATCGTCGTGACCCCGGTCAGCTGCTTCGCCCAGCCGGCGAGCGAGAGGTCGCTGCCCTCGAAGGCGGGCGTGTCGAAGCGCCGGATGCTCGCATCGAGGATGTCGACCCCGGCCTCGACGAGAGCACCGAGGATCACCTTCAGCTCGTCGGGCGTCTCGGCGATGCGGGCGGTGTAGTTCTGCTGCTTGTGCTGCGAGAAACGGAACACGATGGGCAGGTCGTCGCCGATCTCGGCGCGCACGGCCTCGACCACCGCAGCGGGAAACCGGGTGCGGCGCTCGAGGTCGCCGCCCCAGGCGTCGGTGCGGGTGTTGGTGCCCTCCCACAGGAACGAGTCCAGCAGGTAGCCGTGCCCGCCGTGCAGCGCGATCCCGTCGAAGCCGACCTCCGCCGAGGCGGCCGCCGCGCGCGCATAGGCGGAGATCACGTCGGCGATGTCCTGCTCGGTCATCGCCTCCGTCGGGCGCGACGCCCGCGCGACGTAGTCGGCGGAATACGAGGTGACCCCCGGGGTGCCCCAGCTGCCCGAGGGGCGCATGGGCTTCAGTGCGGGGTCCACGGCGCTCATCGCACCCCACAGCGGCCCGACGTGCCACAACTGCGGGACGATCCGCCCGCCGGCTGCGTGCACCTCGTCCACGACCCGGCGCCAGCCCGCCAGCGCAGCCGCGCCGTGCATGCGGGGTACCCGCGGATTGTCCACGGCCGTCGGATGATCGACGGCCACCCCCTCGGTGACGATCAGGCCGGTCCCGCCCTCGGCCCGCCGGCGGTAGTAGGCGGCGACATCGTCGCCCGGCACGCCGTCGATCGAGTACGACCGCGTCATGGGTGACATGACGATGCGGTTCGCCAGTTCGAGCGAACGCACGCGGAGCGGGCGGAACAGCGGGGAGGAGGAAGCCATGCGGTCGAAAACCTCTCTCGGCAGGACGGTATGGAATCTCCCGCCTCTCGGCGGGACGGTCTGGAAGTGGCCCGCCGGCCGGGTACGACACCGGCCGGCGGGCCCGTGCGGCTCACATTCCCATGCGGTCCGGCCGGCGGCGACCCGGTGTCCCACTCAGTGCGATCGAGGAACGGGCCGGCGTCCCCGGCCGCGTCAGCGCAACTTGATGCTGCCGCCGTCGGCCATCAGCGTCTGGCCCGTCATGTACCTCGAATCGTCGGACGCGAGGAACACGACCACCGGGGCGATGTCCGTCTCGGGATCGCCGATCCGCTGCAACGGCACCTTCGCCGCCGCGGCGGCCGCCCGGTCGGGGAACGCCTGCTGCCAGGCGAGCACACCTTCCGTGGCGGCGAACGGGCACACGACGTTGACGCGGATGCCGTCGGCCGCCCACTCGTTCGCGGCCACGCGGCTCACCGCCCGGATCGCCTCCTTCGCCGCCGCGTACGACGTCTGCGTCGGCATGCCGTCGAGGGCGGATCCGGAGCCGAAGTTGACGACGGACCCGCGGGCCTGCTTCAACTGCGGGTGGCAGGCCTGCATGAGGTGCACGGTGGGGTAGAAGCCCGTGCCGAACGACAGGTCGAACATCTCCGCGGTGTGCTCGAGCAGCGGGGCCTGGCGGGACGCGTGCGCGTTGTTGACCAGGACGTCGATGCCTCCGAACGCCGCCACGGCGGCGTCCCGGATCCGCTCCGCGCTCTCGCGCCGGGAGATGTCGGCCTGCAGGAACTTCGCCTCGCCGCCGGAGTCGACGAGTTCGGTCTCGAGGGCGTGGCCGCGGTCGTCGTCGACGTCGACGAACAGCACGCGCGCGCCCTCGCGGACGAACACCCGGGTGACGGCGCGCCCGATCCCGCCCGCGCCGCCGGTCACGACGGCGGTTTTTCCGCTCAGTTTCACGACCGTGTCCTTCCGCTCAGGCGCCGACGGTCTCACCGGTGGCCAGCGCGACCTTCTCCAGTTCGGCCACACTGTAGGCCGAGTACGTCTCGTACGGTCCGCGACCGGAGAAGTAGGACGACAGCTGTCCGCCGAGTTCCTCGACGGTGAACGCGGAACCGGCGGCGTCGAAACGATGCTCGACCCTGGGTGCTTCCATGAGCGCGACCATCTTGCCGTACACGACGAAGACCTGGCCGTTGACCTCGTCGGAGGCGGGGGAGGCGAGGTACCGGACCAGGGTGGCCACTCGCTCGGGCGCGAGCGGGTCCAGGCCCGACGCACCGGTGTTGTTCTCGCCGAACGCGTCCGCCGTCATGGCCGTGCGGGCGCGGGGGCAGATGGCATTGGCTCGCACCCCGTACCGCGACAGGCCCTGGGCGGTCGAGAGGGTCAGGGCCGTGATGCCGGCCTTGGCGGCCGAGTAGTTGGGCTGCCCGGCCGAGCCGAACAGGAACGCCTCGGAGGAGGTGTTGATCACGCGGCCGTAGACCGGGCCGTTCGCGTCCTTCGAAGCCTGCCGCCAGTGCACGGCCGCGGCGCGCGACGTGGCGGCGTGGCCCTTGAGGTGCACCCGGATCACGTCGTCCCAGTCCGACTCGGACAGGTTGAAGATCATCTTGTCGCGCAGGATGCCGGCGTTGTTGACCAGGATGTCCATCGAGCCGAACTCGGTGACCGCGGTGCGGACGAGTTCCTCGCCGAGCGCCCAGTCCGAGACGTCGCCGGTGACGGCGACGGCGCGGCCTCCGACGGCGCGGATCTCGTCGACGACGTCGTGGGCGGCCGCCCCCATGTCGTTGACGACGACGGCGGCCCCGGCGTCGGCGAGGGCGAGGGCTTCGGCACGGCCGAGGCCGGCGCCTGCTCCGGTGACGACGGCGGCGCGGCCGTCGAGGGTCAGGTTCTGGGTCATGGTGGGCTCCTTGTGTCCGTGCGGGTATGCAGAACGATGACTGAAAACTAGTATTCATTCTATTGCTTGCACAAGGGTGTTCTCGGACCGCGGCCCCTGGGGTGGCAGGCGGTCCTCGAATCCTGCAGCCAGGCTGGGGGCCCGGCTCCTCGCTCGTCGCTAGCCGGCCGTTGATCCAGGAATAGGAATATGTTCTACTGAATCTGCTGTGATCCGCGGCACACACGCGACGATCGCGTGGGCGTGCGCGTCCTCGCCCACCCACGAACTCCGGAAGGACCCGCGATGTCTCTGAACCTGGCCGACCTCACCGAGGCCGTCGTCGATGCGATACCCGACCGGACGGCCCTGAGCTGCGGGGACGAGTCCCGGACGTACGCCGAGTTCGACGCCCGCGCCAACCGGGTCGCGCATTACCTCGCGGCCGTCGGAGTGACCGCAGGTGATCATGTGGGCCTGCACATGCGCAACAGCCTCGAATTCCTCGAGGTCATGTTGGGCTGTTTGAAGATTCGCGCAGTACCCGTGAACATCAACTTCCGCTACGTGGGTGCCGAGCTCGTGCACCTCTACACCGATGCGGACCTCGTGGCACTCGTGCTCGACGACGAGTTCGCCGACGTCGCGGCGCAGGCCGTGCCGCACACCTCACGGCTGCGGCACATCGTCGTCGTCGGAAGCGCGGAGACGGCGGCGCTCGAACAGGCTGCGGCAGGTGCGGGTGCGACCGTGGTGCGGTATGCGGAGGCGGCGGAGAGCGCCTCGGCGGAGAGGGATTTCGGTGAGCGTAGCGGCGACGACCGGTACATTCTCTACACCGGCGGCACGACGGGCATGCCCAAGGGGGTGATGTGGCGGCACGAGGACTTCTACTTCGCGGCGCTGGCCGGCGGCAACCCGTACGGCGAACCGCACCGCAGCCCTGCCGATCTCGCCGCGGCCGCCGCGGCAAACGAGCACCCGATGTCCTATCTCGTCACGGCACCGCTCATGCACGGGGCTGCGATGTATTCGGTGCTGATGGGGTTGTTCACGGGTGCGAAGCAGGTGCTGATGCGGTCGTTCGAGCCGGTGGAGGCGCTACGCCTGATCGAACGGCACCGGATCGCGATCGTGATGGTGGTCGGCGACGCCATCAGCCGGCCGCTGGCCGACGCGGTGGCCGCACGCGGCAAGGAGTTCGACCTGAGTTCGCTGCTGGTCATCGGTTCCGGCGGGGCGCTGTGGTCGGCGAGTGTGCGCGCGCAACTGGCGGAGCTGCTGCCGAACGTCTACCTGCGCAACTCGTTCGGCTCGTCGGAGGCAGGCGCGACCGGCACCCTCGACGTCGGTTCGGACGGCCGTGCCCGGATCTCCCCGTCGCCGACGCTACGGGTGGTCGATACGGATCTGGCCGAGGTCGAGCCCGGCTCGGAGACCATCGGCTACCTCGCGCGCATCGGCCACGTTCCCCTCGGCTACTACAACGACCCGGACAAGTCCGCGGCGACGTTCCCCGAGCGCGACGGCGTGCGCATGTGCCTGCTCGGCGACCTGGCCACCGTGGAGCCGGACGGCTCGATCGTGGTACTCGGCCGCGGCTCGGCGTGCATCAACACCGGCGGCGAGAAGGTCTACGCGGAGGAGGTCGAGGAGGCCGTCAAGAGCCATCCAGCCGTCCTCGATGCGGTGGTGGCTGGAGTGCCGGATCCGCTACTGGGAGAACGGGTCTCGGTGGCCGTCCAGTTCCGTCCCGGTGTGGAAGCGCCCTCGGTCACGGAACTGGCCGATCACTGCCGGACCCTGATCGCCGGGTACAAGATCCCGAAGACGATCGTGCCGGTTCCCGAGGTGATGCGCTCACCGGCGGGGAAGGCGGACTATAGGTGGGCCAAGGCGACGCTCGAGAACGCGACCGTCGACGCCTGACGCCGTCGGACACGGAAGCGGCCGGCCCCACATCCGGGGCTGGCCGTTCCCGGTCTTCGGGGCACGTCAGCGGCCGGCTCGGGCGAGCAGCTCGCGCGCTTCGTCGCGGCCGTCGAGGACCCGTGCGGTGCGCTTGCGGATCCGCCACCGACCGTCGTTCTTGACGAGTTCGAAGCGGTTGGCCGTTACGCGCCAGACGCGGAAGCCGTTCTCGTCGTGACGCAGCAGCTGCGAATGGCAGGTGGCCACGGCCGTGTCACCCTCGACCCGGATGTGCACAGGGTCGAGGAGGTGTCCGCATCCTTCGTGGATGTAGTCCTGGTGCGGCCGCGTGCGCACCATCTCCATGATCTCCTCGCGGCCGTTCATGGTGCGCATGTCGACGTCGTAGACGGCGTCCTCGGTCCACAATTCGCCCACCGCGGCGGCGTCACCGGCATCGACGGCCGGGCCGTAGGCGGTGACGATCTCCTGGACGGCGATCTTGTCCTCGAGGAGCTGGACGCGGGCGAGAAGGGACTGGACGAGCTGTGCGGTGTCGGTCGCTGCGGTGTCGGTCATCGGGTCTCCTGTTCGGACGGTTCGGCCGGGGCGAAGTCCAGCCCCAGGTCGGTGCCGAGTGCCCGCAGGCACTCCAGTTGTTCGCAGTAGTGTTCGACGCCGGTCGCGGCGACGGTCGCCCCCACGACGGTGGCGCCGGCCTCGCGACGGCGTTCCAGGGACCGGACGGTGCGCTCGCGCGCGCCCAGCGGGTCGAGGGGCGCCCCGGTGTCGAGGACGACGTCGAAGCCCGCCGGGAGGTCCACCCGGCCCAGCATCGCGGTCAGGTCGGGCAGGGGCAGACCGAACGGCACCCAGCCGTCGCCGTGGGAGACGGCGCGGCGCAGCGAGCGCAGCGTGCGGCCCCCGATCCACAGCGGGACGCGGGATTGGACGGCGTGCGGCTCGACGAGCAGGTTCTGGAATTCGTAATAGGACCCGTGGTACTCCGGCAGGCGTCGGGACAACGCGGCGCGCAACGCGGCCAGGGCGTCGTCGGCGCGGGCGCCCCGGTCGTCGAACGGGGCGCCGAGGAGGTCGAACTCCTCGCGCAGGCTGCCCACCCCGAGGCCGAGCGTCAGCCGGCCGCCGCTGAGGACATCGAGGGTGCCGTAGCGTTTGGCGATCTCGAGCGGGTGGTGGTAACCCAGGACGAGCACCTGGGTGGCGAGCCGGATGCGGTGCGTCCGGGCGGCGAGATAGCTCAGGGTGGCGAGCGGGTCCCAGTAGGTGCCTCCGCGGGTGTCCGCGATGTCCACCGGCACGGCGACGTGCTCACTGCAGGTCAGATGGTGGAAGCCGAGCCGATCGGCGGTCCGGGCCACCCGGACGAGGTCGTCGACGCCGGCGGCGCGTTCCCATGGTGAGTGCACGCCGGGGTGCTGGACCACGACGGGGCTGACGATTCCGATGCGCATGCGAGCCTCTCCGCTGCCGGGACTGGGAGGGTGTCGGTCCGTTGTACCGGACGGCATCGCTCCGTCGCGGCCGACGTTCCGATGAGCGGGATCCGGGTCGATCGCGGACGCGAGGCGCGTCAGGGTCGCAGGTGGGAGATTCGCGCCGCCGATCACTACTGGTGGCGAGAGTGAGCTGATACACTTTCAGAATTCATTTCAGTTTTCCCGCTCCCACCCCGGGAGCAGATGTATCGGGAGGCCGCAGATGGCAGTCGTCGAAGCAACGGAACCGACAGCTACCTCCGCCCCGCGGCGCGACGTGCCGCCGTCGATGGTCGAACGGATGACACTCATCCTCGACGCGTTCGAGGGCCGGTCCTCGCGGCTGACGCTGGAGGAGGTGGCCTGCCGCACCCGGCTGCCCCGCTCGACCGTGCACCGCATCCTCGATCAGCTCGTGAAGCTGAACTGGGTCGATCACGCATCCTTCGGCTACTGCCTCGGCCGGCGGGCGCTCGGTCTCGGCGGCGGGGACGGTGGCCACGGGGAGATCCGGGCGTCGGCGGCGCCGCTCCTGCACGAGCTGCACATGCAGACCGGCATGGTGGTCCACCTCGCCGTCCTCGACGGCGCCGAGAGCGTCTACCTCGACAAGGTCGGCGGCCGCTTCGCCGCGGCGCTGCCCTCGCGGGTCGGCGGCCGGGCACCGGCGTACACCACTGCCGGCGGCAAGGCGATGCTCGCGTGGCTCGAGCCCGAACGCGTGGACGACCTGTACGAGCGGCGCCTGGCCCGCCGCACCGAGCACACCATCGGTGACCTTGCGACCCTGCACCAGGAACTCAGCCGGATCCGGCAGCGGCGCGGTCTGTCGTTCGAGCGCAGCGAGTCCGTACGCGGCGTTGCCTGCGTCGCCGTCGCGGTGCGCGGGCACGACGGTCCGGTCGCCGCGATCTCGCTGTGTGGCGACGCCCGCACCGCGCAGCTCGAGCGGGTCGCGCCCCTCGTGGTGGATGCCGCCCGGGAGGTCTCCCGCAGCCTCTACCCGGAACTCGGCGCCCCGCGCCGGGGCCGCAGGGCACCCGAACCGCCCGAGAGCACGTGGTCCCCGGACGCGATGGACCGGTTGCTGTCGGTCCAGAGCGGGCAGTGGCTCTAGCGACCAGCGGCGCCAGCGGTCACCAGCTCTGATCGAGACCGCGGCCTGGGCACCGCCGACAGCGGTTCGTCGGCGCGTCCTGCGCCGCCCCCGGCGGACTGCACCCAGACCGTCGGCGCGCGTGATCCGGCGCCCAACATGTCGAGGATCGGCTGCGGCCGCCGGCGGAACAGCCGATACGGTATGCCGCGGTCCGCGGCACTCCCAGTCGACTTCTGTCCGTGCCGGTGCACTCGAATTCGGTTTCGGACGGGCGGGTGTCATTGCCGCGGATCGGTGACACCTGCTGGTTCGACGCCTCAGTTCCGCACCGCATCCGATCGGTCGCAACCGAGCCCTCCGAGGCGCTCGTGGTGACCAACGATGTTCCCGTGCAACAGCGGGACAACGAGGGCATGGCGAGCGGGCGGTCGACCCGACCGAGGATGCGATCGCCGAGGCCGTGTCGGCCGAGCACCACAGGCGCATGGCCGCCGTGCTCGACGACTTCACTGCCGCCGCTGCACCGGTGTTCGAGCGGATGGCCCGGCTGGGACACATCAGGATCTGCACAACGACCTGGATTCCAGCCAAGTGGCCTTCGTGACGGCGGCTGCCATCCGCGGGGTGGAGGAGGTGTGACCACCGACCACTGAATTCACCAGGCACACAGCGGTCTTCACCGGTTTACTACCGACACCGCCGGATCAGGGCGCATGAAGTGCCGACGGGAGTACCCGGAGCAACCCCCGCGCCGAGCGGATGTCGGATGCTCTCCTCGCGCGGCGCCAGTCCGTGCCTGCTTCTCGGGCGCGCGGTACCCAGCTCGCGCGCGTTCCGTGCGGCGCTCGGCCCGGCTGCCACCGCGAGTGCTCGTGCGGGGTCCGGGCTGCAATCCGCTGCAACGTTGAGTGGGCTCGCCCCCTCTCCCTACATTCGTGGCCTGGGTTACACGGCGTGAGACGAGAACCGTCCCGAAGTCTCGTCACGCTCGGGGCCTGAACCTGTGCGGCCGGCCCTCGGACAGAAAGTAGAGGAGAGCAATGGCGCTGAACAAGAGTGCATTACTGAGCGCGTATCGGAAGATGTCGGAGATCCGCGAATTCGAGGACCGGTTGCACGAGGAGAACGCGACCGGCGACATCCCGGGGTTCATCCACCTGTACTCGGGGCAGGAAGCGATCGCAGTCGGTGTGTGCGAGAACCTGAACGACACCGACTACATCGGCTCCACCCACCGCGGGCACGGCCACTGCATTGCCAAGGGGTGTGACCTCGACGGGATGATGGCCGAAATCTTCGGCAAGAACGACGGATTGTGCCACGGCAAGGGCGGATCGATGCACATCGCCGACCTGTCGGTCGGCATGCTCGGCGCGAACGCGATCGTCGGCGGTGCCCCGTCGCTGGCGATCGGCGCTGCGCTGAGCGCCAAGACCCTGGGGAACGGCGGTGTCGCGGCCTCGTTCACCGGCGACGGCGGATCCAATCAGGGCACCGTGTTCGAGGCCATGAACATGGCGGTCGTGCTCGAGTTGCCGATCGTCTTCGTCATCGAGAACAACGGATTCGGTGAGGCCACCGGCCGCGACTATGCAGTCGGCACACCGAGTATCGCTGGGCGGGCCGCGTCGTTCGGGATGCCCGCCACCACCGTCGACGGTACCGACTTCTTCGAGGTCCACGAGGCAGCGCGCGAGGCGGTCGAGCGAGCCCGCAGGGGAGGCGGTCCCTCCACCATCGAGGCGGTGGCACACCGCTGGCACGGCCACTTCGAGGGCGACGCCCAGCTGTACCGCACCGCGGACCAGGTCGCCGAACTCCGCAGGACCCAGGATCCGCTGGTGAAGTTCCGCGCGAAGGTCGACGGCAAGAAGGTCACCGCGAAGGAACTCGATGCGATCGACGCCGAGGCTCGTGAACGGGTCGACGTCGCCGTCACGAAGGCGCGAGCTGCCGAGTACCCGCCGCTGACGAACCTGCTGACCGACGTCTACGTGTCGTACTGAGAGAGAGAACGAAAATGACCACGTCGAAGACGACATATCGCGAAGCGATCAAGGCCGCACTCGCACAGGAGATGCAGCGGGACGCGACGGTCGTGCAGATCGGTGAGGACCTGCGCGGTGGTCACGCCGGCACCAATCCGGAACTCGAGTCCGGGAAGGTGGAGGCGTTCGGCGGTGTGCTGGGGGTGACGAAGGGTCTGTGGACCGAGTTCGGTTCCGACCGTGTCATCGACACCCCGATCACCGAGTCCGCGATCATCGGCATGGCAGCCGGCGCTGCTCTGACCGGGCTGCGGCCGGTGGCCGAGTTGATGTTCATGGACTTCTTCGGAGTCTGCTACGACGCGCTCTACAACCAGGCGGCGAAGTTCCGGTACATGTTCGGCGGCAAGGCCCGTACCCCGCTGGTGGTGCGGGGCATGATCGGCGCCGGATTCTCCGCCGCCGCTCAGCACTCGCAGTCACCGTACAACGTGTTCGCCGCCGTTCCCGGCCTCAAGGTCGTCGCCCCGTCGAACGCCTACGACGCCAAAGGCCTGCTGATCCAGTCGATTCGCGACGACGATCCGGTCGTGTTCTGCGAACACAAGACACTCTACGACGTCAAGGGCGAGGTTCCGGACGAGCCGTACACGATCCCGTTCGGTGTCGCCAACTACACCCGCGAAGGCACGGACGTCACGATCATCGCGCTGTCGGCGATGGTGAACGCCGCCAACACCGCCGCGGACAAGCTGGCCGCCGAGGGGATCTCAGTCGAGGTCGTCGACCCCCGCACGGTGTCGCCGCTCGACGAGGAGGGCATCCTCGAATCCGTCGCCTCCACCGGCCGGGTAGTGATCGCCGACGAGTCCGCGGCGCGCTGCGGGTTCGGTCACGACGTCGCCGCGCTGATCGCGACGCGTGCTTTCGGGTCACTGAAGGCGCCGATCGAACTGGTCACCCCGCCGCACACTCCGGTGCCGTTCTCCCCGGTCCTCGAGCAGGCGTGGCTGCCGAACGCGGCTCGGATCGAGGCCGCCGTCCGCAAGGTTGTGAGTGCCTGACATGAGTGAGATCAAATTGATCGAAGTTCCGAAGTGGGGCCTGTCCATGGAGGAAGGCACCGTGGCGGAGTGGCTGGTCGAGGAGGGAGCGTCCTTTTCGAAGGGCGACCTGATCTGCGAGATCGAGACCAGCAAGATCGCCAACCAGTTGGAGGCGCCGTTCGACGGGGTGCTCCGACGGGTCGTCGCCAAGCCGGGGGAGACGTTGCCGGTCGGTGCGGTGCTGGCGGTGTCGGCCGAGGCTGCAGTCTCCGACGCCGAAATCGAGGAATTCCTCGCCGGCATCGGGGCGGATCAGGTGCCGACCCCGGCCGAGTCCGGGCGCTCACCGGCCGGACAGCCCGCCCCCGCGCAGCCGGATCTCGAGAGCAGCCCGCCGGCGCCGGCGGCCCACGAATCGGTACCGGTGACCGGGGCGACCACCGGGTCCCGTCAGCGTCCCGGTGCGACGATCGTTCCCGATGCCCTGCGAGGACGGACGAACGGTGACGTGTTCGCGACCCCGCACGCCCACCGCTTGGCGGACGAGTTGTCGATCGACTTGGCCCGTGTGACGGGGACCGGCCGGGACGGCCGGATCTCCGTTGCCGACATCCACGACACGATCCGGGCGGCCGGTGGAACCGTCGCACAACCGCCGTCGCCGACGCGGTCAGGTATACCGGGACGTTCCTTCGAGGACGACAGCACCGTCCCGGCCACCCCCGTGGCCCGACGTCTGGCCGCATCCCTCGGGATCAACCTGCACGACTGCCGGGCCACCGGGTCACGCGGCCGGGTGTGTGAGGCCGACGTCCGCGAGGCCGAGTGCCGGTTCCGGCTGCAACCGGAAGTCGTCGCAGCGCCCGAACCCGTCGCGGAGGCGGAGTTCGAGACGATTCCGTTCACCGCGATGCGCAAGGCGATCGGGCAGCGGTTGCAGGAGTCGAAACGCAGCGCCCCGCACTTCCGGCTCACCGCGGACCTGCAGATCGACGATCTTCTGGCCTTGCGGGCAAAGATCAATGCAACCGTTCCGGCCGTCAAGCTGTCGGTCAACGATTTCGTCGTCAAGGCGTGTGCCGCGGCGCTGCGGAAGGTGCCCGATGTCAACGTTCAGTTCGACGAGGCGACACAGTCGGTGCTGCGCTATGCAAGTGCCGACATCTCGGTGGCTGTCGCACTGCCGTCGGGTCTGATCACCCCGATCGTGCGCGGTGCCGACGGCAAGACTCTCGCCGAGATTTCCGGGGAGGTGCAGTCACTGGTGACCAAGGCCAAGACCGGGAAACTGGCGGTCGACGAGTTCCAGGGCGGCACCTTCACGGTGTCCAATCTCGGCATGTTCGGTGTGCGGGAATTCGACGCGATCATCAACCCACCGCAGGGCGCCATCCTCGCGGTCGGTGCCGGACAGGAGCGTCCCGTCGTCGTCGACGGTCAGGTCGTTGCGCGCACGATGCTCACCGTCACGCTCTCGTGCGACCACCGGGTGATCGACGGCGCGCTCGGCGCGACCTTCCTGCGAGAACTCCGGCGTTTCGTCGAGTCACCCGCGCTGATGCTGGTCTGAGAGGTACACCATGACAGAGAAATACGACGTCCTCGTCGTCGGCAGCGGGCCGGGTGGCTATGTCGCCGCAATCCGTGCCGCGCAGCACGGTCTGCGCACCGCCGTCGTCGAGCGGGACCGGCTCGGCGGGATCTGCCTGAACTGGGGGTGCATCCCTACCAAAGCGTTGCTGCACGGTGCCGATGTCGCCCACACGCTGGCGAACCTTCGGCCGCTCGGGTTCAGTGCGAGTGGTGTGGAATTCGACATGGCACGCCTCGTCGAGTTCAGCCGGTCGGTGTCGGGGCGACTGTCCGACGGCATCGGCTACCTGATGAAGAAGAACGGCATCGACGTCGTCCGGGGGTCGGCGCGGCTGCTCGACAAGGGAGTCGTCGCAGTGACGGCCGCGGACGAGTCGGTGTCCGAGTATCGGGCCGACCACGTCATCCTGGCCACCGGAGCCCGGCCGCGTTCGGTTCCCGGTGTCGTGCCTGACGGCGACCGGGTCTGGACATACTTCGATGCTCTGGTCCCGTCGGAGCTGCCGAAGTCATTGCTGGTCATCGGATCCGGTGCCATCGGCGTCGAATTCGCGAGTCTGTACAACGATCTCGGGACTGACGTCACCCTCGTCGAATTGGCCCCGCAGATCATGCCGGTCGAGGATGCTGCCGTCGCAGGCCATGTACGGCGGCAGTTCGAGAAGCGAGGCATCGGGATTCACACCGGCGCCTCGGTGTCCGAACTGACGGTCGGCACGGATGCCGTCACCGTGGCCGTCCGGTCGGCCGACGGAACGATCGATGAAGCGACCGTGGACAGAGTTCTCGTTGCGGCCGGAATCCAGGGCAACGTCGAGAGTCTCGGCCTCGAGGAACTCGGTGTCGAAGTCGATCGCGGATTCGTCACCACCGACCAGTGGTGTCGCACTACCGCATTCGGCGTGTACGCGATCGGTGACGTGGCGGGCGCACC